>NZ_JASCPP010000235.1:0-825 GCF_029959745.1 Pseudomonas sp. PS01298
AGGGCACGAGTTGGTTGAGGTCGGCGCGGCAGTTGATCATGCGCTTTTCGTCAACGGCGACGCGGGCGGCGGAGCCTTCCAGCTCGGCGAGGCCTTCGGCGACGTCGAGTTTGTCGAGGGCGGCCTTAGCGCGCACGATGGCGGCGGAGTCACTGGCGGTGACGGCGCGCGCTTCGATGGCGGCAGCGGCGCCGGCACCGTCGAGGCGGTCCATGTTGGCTTCGGTGGCGTGGCCGGCGTTGGCGCCTTTAGCGGCTACTTCGCCTTCTTCTTCTTTGTCGAATTCGTCCCAGCTCAGCATGACGTGTCGTCTCCTGCGTGAGGGCGCAAAGGGGCCCGTGTGAAACCGGATGGTTGGGTGTTCACACGGCCCTGAGGCCGCGGTGGATCTTAAGGAATCGTTTGTTGCAGCTAGCGCACGCATTAAACGGAATAGGCTAACGGGTGCTCTGCGTGAGGCTTGAGGGGCGGAGCGACAGGTACATGCTCCAGCGCAGGCTCAAGGTCTGGCTCTTCATCCCGGTGTAAAGGGATATTGCAGGCCCGATTTACCCGCGCATTATAGGGAAAAATTCGGCTTTGTGTTGCGGCGGATGGCCTCAGCGGTCGGCCAAAATGCGTGGGGTTACGGCCAGAGTGTTGGTTTGTAAGGGTTTGCTGCTTGAGGATTTTTTTAGCGGCGAGTGGTGGTGTCCAATCGTCGGGAAATCGCCTTGTGGCTTGTATGCGGCTGTTGTGGCGAGCGGGCTTGCCCCGCGTTGGGCAGCGAAGCGGCCCCAGTCAAGGCGCTGAGGTTTTCCTGAGAGAACTCAGCGCCTGATTTTG
>NZ_JASCPP010000236.1:0-784 GCF_029959745.1 Pseudomonas sp. PS01298
GCCCTGCGTTGGGCTGCGCAGCAGACCCGAAACCTGTATGGGGATTTTTCTGGCAGGTTAGGGGGGCTTTGATAGGGGCTGCTACGCAGCCCAACGCAGGGCAAGCCTGCTCGCCACAGAATTCTGTTCAGCACAGAGGCCTGCCCACCACAGAAGGCTGATCTTCAGATGTCAGCGCGCGAGTGTCTTGATCGCCTGATCCACATTGGTTTCCCGCTCTGCACCGTCGACGTTCAGCACCTGCCGTCACCGGCAAGCAGTCTTGTTATGGAACGCAGGCAGGCTTGTTGTGGAATACAGGCACGCTTGTTGTGGTGAGCAGGCTTGCCCTGCGTTGGGCTGCGCAGCAGACCCAAAGCCTGTATGGGGTTTTTTCTGGCAGGGTAGGGTGGCCTTAGTAGGGGGCTGCTGCGCAGCCCAACGCAGGGCAAGCCTGCTCGCCACAGAGTTTTGTTCACCACATAAGCCTGTTCACCCATAAGCCTGCTCACTACAGAGGCCTGCCCACCACAGAAGGCTGACCTTCAGATGTCAGGGCGTGAGTGTCTTGATCACCTGATCCACATTGGTTTTCGGCTCTGCGCCGTCGACGTTCAGCACCTGCCGTCACCGACAAGCAGGTTTGTTGTGAAATGCGGGCAGGCTTGTTGTGGAATACAGGCACGCTTGTTGTGGTGAGCAGGCTTGCCCTGCGTTGGGCTGCGCAGCAGACCCAAAATCTGTATGGGGTTTTTTCTGGCAGGTTACGGCGGCCTTAGTAGGGGGCTGCTACGCAGCCCAACGC
>NZ_JASCPP010000237.1:0-730 GCF_029959745.1 Pseudomonas sp. PS01298
GCAGTACTGACAGCCCTTCTGTGCCTGACCCGCCGCCTTCGCAGCCTCGCTAAAGCTCGACAGCTCCTACAGTTGCGCGGTGGGGTGGCTGGAATCCAAGCCATACAGCGAAACCCGGTGCTTGCTCAAATCCCCTTCATATACTGCTGATTATCGCGAACCCCTGTGCTGGCTTGCTGCAGAAGATCCCACCCACACAGGCGCTTTCCTGTGGGAGCCGTCGAGCTTTAGCGAGGCCGCGAAGGCGGTGGGTCAGGCAAAGAAGGAGTCAGTATGAACTGGCCTAATGATTTTGGACACCTCAATCGGGCGCTATGATGGCGCCCAAATCTGAGGTGTTTGGATATGCGTAAATCTTATTCAAGTGAGTTCAAACTCAAGGCTGCCAGCATGGTGCTGGACGAGGGGCAGTCGGTTCCCGAGGTCTGTGCCAGTTTGGATATTGGCCCTACGGCCTTGCGCCGCTGGGTCGATCAGGTTCGCAAGGAACGCTTGGGCTCGACTCCGGTGGGAGCCAAGGCGATTACCGCGGATCAGCGAGAGATCCAGGAACTTAAAGCCTTGCTCAGGCAAAGAGACCGGGATATCGAAATCCTAAAAAAAGCCAGTGCTCTCCTGCTTTTGGACGCCAAAGATCACTCTCGTTGATCTGTGAGCTGGGCGAGCAGTACGGCGTTAACGATTGCTGTCGTGTGTTCGGAATAAACCGCAGTAGCTTTTACGCATGGCG
>NZ_JASCPP010000238.1:0-726 GCF_029959745.1 Pseudomonas sp. PS01298
TGAACTGGTCAAGTAATCTTGGACACCGATTAAGGTTTCACGCCACCAGCTTCTCCCTGGCGACTGGTGACCGATAGTCGTTGTAGCTATGCGGCCTGGTGATGTTGTAGCGCGATACATAGCGCTGCACATCCGCTCGGGCCTCATGTTCCGACCCGTAGCCTGCTTCTGGCACCCACTCTGATTTCAAACTTCCAAAGAAACGCTCCATCGGAGCGTTATCCCAGCATTCGCCTTTACGGCTCATGCTTTGTCGGAGTCCATGTTCCAGCAGTTCATTTCTGAATTTATGGCTGGTGTACTGGCAACCTTGGTCGGAGTGAAACAGTACGTCTTTTGGGCGACCGCGCAGTTCAATCGCCATGCGCAGGGCTTCGCAGGTCAGCGTGGCATCAGAGATCATCGAAAACGACCAGCCCACAATCCGGCGAGCGAACAAGTCCAGAACCGCCGCGAAATACAGCCAACGCTTGCCGACTTTGATGTACGTCACGTCCCCACACCACACCTGATTGACCGTCGCAACATCAAACTTGCGTTTGAGCACATGCGGTGCCACCAAAGCCTCCACGCCAGGTGACTTGTACTTATGGCGCCGGCGTTGACGGCTGACAATGCCTGCTTCTCGCATCAAGCTGCGAGCCATGAACCGCCCGACATCATGCCCGCCGGCTTGCAGCTGTTTAGCCAAGGTACGAGCGCCCGCAGACTCTCTCGACGCCCTGT
>NZ_JASCPP010000239.1:0-680 GCF_029959745.1 Pseudomonas sp. PS01298
GCGTTGGGCTGCGAAGCGGCCCCAAAACCAAGCACCGTGGAATACCTGATACATCGCGTTGAATCCATCTAGGGCTGCTTCGCAGCCCAACGCGGGGCAAGCCCGCTCGCCACACAAGCCAGCTCACCACAACACGCCGATTAACCAGCAAGCCGATTCACCTCAACAAGCCTACTCGCCAAAGCAAACCTGACTCACCTCAAGAGATCTGGCGCCCCTCAAGACACCCGCCTCCGCCACAACAAGCCTGCTAACAACAGAACTCAGTGAAGCACTCGCGGCCCGTCTTCTTTCTCCGGCTCGCCTTCCGCCAGGCGACCAGCCATCTGCACGCCCACGCTCAACATGGCTTTAGCCACTTCCACGTGCTGGCCTTGGAGGAACACCTTGGCGTCCTCGGAAAAATCCAGAATAACCAGAGAACCCTCGTCCTCAGCCCGGCGCAGCTCGATTCGGCCGTCAGGCAACTCAACAATTTCCAGAAAGGACGTTGGCATAAAAGTCTGTTCTCCACGAAAGGCCGGGATTATATCAGTCATCCACCCGGAATCGCTGAGGATCTGGCCAGGTTTCTTTGCGGCTTGATGAATGGTGCCGGTATGCCTTGGTTAAAATGTGGCAGCGGGCTTGCTCGCGAAGGCGGTGTATCAGTGCCCTATAAACGCCTGGCACTCCGCCTT
>NZ_JASCPP010000023.1:0-67186 GCF_029959745.1 Pseudomonas sp. PS01298
ATCGCGGACAAGCCCGCGCCCACAGGGGGATGCATGCCTAATGTGGGAGCGGGCTTGCCCGCGATGACGGCGTGACAGACTCCCTATGAATACCTGAAGGAACCCTCGCGCATGAGCGACTCCGGCCGCGCCGACGCCCTCTTAGCCGATCTGCCCCGGGATGGCCGTGGCCGGCTCAAAGTCTTCCTCGGCGCCGCGCCGGGAGTGGGCAAGACCTACGCCATGCTCCAGGCGGCGCACACGCAGTTGCGCCAGGGGGTGCGGCTGATCGCCGGCGTGGTCGAGACCCACGGGCGCGCCGAGACTGAAGCCTTGCTCAGCGGCCTGCCGCAGCAGCCATTGTTGCGCACGGAATACCGCGGCGTGATGCTCGAGGAAATGGATCTCGATGGCCTGCTCGCCGCCAAGCCCAAGCTGGTGCTGGTCGACGAACTGGCCCACAGCAATGCCCCCGGCAGCCGGCATGAAAAACGCTGGCAGGACATCCAGGAACTGCTCGCCGCGGGCATCAACGTGTTTACCACGGTCAACGTCCAGCACCTGGAAAGCCTGAACGATCAGGTGCGTGGCATCACCGGCGTGCAGGTGCGCGAAACCCTGCCGGACTGGGTGCTGCAAGAGGCGGATGAACTGCTGCTCATCGACCTGCCATCGCGCGAACTGCTGGAGCGCCTGCGCGACGGCAAAGTCTATGTGCCGGAGCAGGCTCGCGCGGCCATCGATGCGTTTTTTACCCAGACCAACCTGATGGCGCTGCGCGAGCTGGCGATGCAGACCGCCGCCGCCCACGTCGATGACGATTTGGCCCAGGGCTATCGCCAACTGGGCCAGGCTGCGCCAGCGGTGCGCGGTCGTTTGCTGGTCGGCGTGGATGGCGATGCGCAGGCCGAGCGCCTGGTGCGTCATGCCAGTCGCGTGGCCCAGCGCCGGCATTTGCCGTGGAGCCTGGTGCATATCGATAACGGCCGCGCGCGCGATGAGCAATCGCGCCTGCGTCTGCAAAACGCCCAGCAACTGGCCGAGCGCCTGGGCGGGGAAGTGGTGCTGCTGCGTGCGGGGGAGGTGGCCAAGACCTTGATCCAGCATGCCGCCGAACGCCGTGCCAGCCTGGTATTGGTTGGGCAATCGCGGATGCGCTGGCGCCGCCGCGTGTTCGGTGGTGGCCTGGCCGCACGGCTGTTGCGCAATGCGCGGGGCCTGGAAATCAACGTGCTCGACAGCGACGACATCCCCGCACCGCCGCGTCTGCCGGATGTGCGCGGCTTGGTGTGGTTCGACTACGCCTTGGCGGTGCTCGCCACCGTGGTGGCTGCAGCTGTGGCCTGGGCGGTGTCCAGTGTGTTGCCGCTGCCGAATATTTCCCTGGTGTTTCTCGCCGCCGTGTTGCTGGTGGCGGTGCGCAGCAGTCTGGGGCCGTCGCTGGTGTGTGCCGCGCTGTCGTTCCTGACGTACGACTTTCTGTTTATCCCACCGAATTTTTCCTTCGCCATCCAGCGCGAAGAGGACGTGCTGACCCTGCTGTTCTTCCTGCTCATGGCCGCGCTCACCGGTAACCTGGCTGCCCGCCAGCGCCGGCAGTTACAAGCGTTGCGCGATACCCAGGAAGAAACCAGCGAATTGCTCGACCTGTCGCGCAAACTCACGGCTGCCACCGATCGGCAGGCGGTGATCAGTGCGGCGGCGCATCATCTGGAAGGTTGGAGCGACCTGGACTTGTGCCTGGTCAATCGCGATGGCCAGGGCGGCTGGAAGGTCGAGACCGGTGGCCCATTGACCCTCACCGAAGCCGAACGCGCTGCCGCGGATTGGGCCTGGCAGCATGACCAGCCAGCAGGCATGGGCACCGGCACCTTGCCGTTCGGTCGTTGGTGGTGGTGGCCGCTGTCGAGTGAGGAGGGGCCCTTGGGCTTGCTCGGGGTGAGTGCCAAGCCCGGCCGGGAATTGAGTGGCCAACGCCGCCGCTTGCTCACTGCGCTGAGCCAGCCGCTGGCCCAGGCGCTGGCGCGGGCGCAATTGGCGCAGGAGCTGGAATCGGCGCGCCTGCACGGCGAAACCGAGCAATTGCGCAGCGCGTTGCTGGCCTCGGTGTCGCATGATTTACGCACGCCGTTGACGTCCATGCGCGGCAGTATCGACAGCCTGCTGGCGCTCGGTGAGGCGATCCCGCTGGAGGATCGCCGCGAATTGCTCGAAGGTACCCGCGATGAGGCCGAGCGCCTCGACCGTTACATCCAGAACCTGCTCGACATGACGCGCCTCGGCCACGGCGCCCTGAAGCTGGCGCGCGATTGGGTGTCGCCAGGCGACATCGTCGGCAGCGCACTCGGGCGTTTGCGTGCCGTATTGGCGCCGCTGCAGGTCAGCACCCAGGTGCCGGCGGAGTTGCCGTTGCTGTATGTGCATGCCGCGTTGATCGAGCAGGCGCTGGTCAATGTGCTGGAAAACGCCGCGCGCTTTTCGCCGCCCCAGGGCCGTTTGCAGCTCAGCGCCGGTGTCTCTGACAACCAGCTGTTTTTTGCGGTGGCCGATGAGGGCCCGGGGATTCCCGAGGAGGAGCGTGCGAAGATTTTCGATATGTTCTACACCGCCGCCCGAGGCGATCGCGGCGGGCAGGGCACGGGGCTTGGCCTGGCGATCTGCCAGGGCATGGTCGGTGCCCATGGTGGCCATATCAGCGTGGCCGATGGCATCGACGGGCGCGGCACCTGCATCACTTTATTCCTGCCGTTGCCGACCCAGCCTGGCCTGGAAGGCGAGCCGTGAGCTACCCTCTTTTCTCCACGGAATTTGATTGGACACCATGAGCCAGACCGCGACGATTTTGGTCATTGATGACGAACCGCAGATCCGCAAGTTCTTGCGCATCAGCCTGGCCTCCCAAGGCTACAAAGTGATCGAGGCCGGCACCGGCAACGAGGGCTTGGCCCAGGCGGCGTTGAGCAAGCCGGACTTGCTGGTGCTCGACCTCGGCCTGCCTGACATGGACGGCCAGCAGGTGCTGCGCGAGTTTCGCGAATGGTCGATGGTGCCGGTGCTGGTGTTGTCGGTGCGGGCCAGCGAAGGGCAAAAGGTCGAGGCCCTCGACGGTGGCGCCAATGACTACGTGACCAAACCTTTCGGCATCCAGGAATTCCTCGCCCGCGTGCGCGCGCTACTGCGCCAGGCCCCGGCGGGGGAAGCCCAGGAAGCGGCGTTGCGGTTTGGCCCCTTGACCGTCGACCTGGCCTACCGCCGCGTGCTGCTGGACGGCGTCGAAGTGGCGCTGACCCGCAAGGAATACGCGGTGCTCGCACAACTGGCGCGGCATCCGGGGCGGGTGATTACCCAGCAGCAACTGCTCAAGGATATCTGGGGCCCGACCCACACCGATGACAGCCACTACCTGCGCATCGTGGTGGGCCATCTGCGCCAGAAACTGGCGGATGACCCGACCCAGCCGCGATTTATCGTGACCGAGGCGGGGGTGGGTTACCGGTTGTTGAATGCTTGAGTTTATCGGCGCCTGGACGGGCGTCATCGCAGGCAAGCCAGCGCCTGCATTCGTCCGCATTCCAGAGGGCGAACTCGATTGAATGTGGGGCCTGGGCTTGTCTGGTTTTTGTGACGGGGGACGACATTTTTGCAGGCCAGTTCCTGCATTCGTCCGCATTCCAGAGGGCAAGCTCGATTGAATGAGGGGGCTAGGTTGGCCTGGTTTTTGTGACGGGTAGACGACATTTTTACAGTCCAGCTCCTGCATTCGTCCGCATTCCAGAGGGTGAACTCGATCGAATGTGGGAGCCGGGCTTGCCCGCGATGAGGCCCTCAGCAACCACCCACCTGTCAGCGCTGCTCACTCTCATACCGATCCAGCGTGTCACTGGCAATTTCCCGCCCCAGCGCGATCAACTCCGGCGCCTTGTAGAACTCGAAAAACCGGCACACCCGCTTCGGCACGTTGATCAGGATATCCGGCGGGTAGCCCGCGATCTTGTACTGCGCCAGCGACGTCTGCATCACCTCGAAGCTTTGGTTGATCAGGTCCAGCAATGACGCCGGGCCGACGTTGTCGATGATGAACGAGCCAGTCGCCGACTTCGGTGCCCCGGCCTTTTCCGGCGCGGCGGCAGGTTGCTGGGATTCCGGCTCGGCCGACTCCAGCCACGGGTTGATCTCGGCCGCCTGGGCCTGCAGGGCTTCCTGTTCCAGCTTCAACAACTGCTCGGCCTGTTTGCGGCGAAACGGCAAGTGCGAGCCGAGGGACTTCACCAGGCTGTCGAAACGGCTCTTGAACGCCGGCGGACGCTGGATCACCGGCAACTGGTAGTGCTTCTGATTGGTGGCGTTGAGGTTGACCGCAATGATCAAGTCGCAATGGCTCGACACCACCGGCACGATAGGCAGCGGGTTGAGCAGGCCGCCGTCCACCAGCATGCGGTTGCCTTGCATCACCGGGGTGAACAGGCTCGGAATCGCCGCCGAGGCGCGCATGGCCTGGTGCAGGCAGCCCTCCTGGAACCAGATCTCCTGCTGGTTGGTCAGGTCAGTGGCCACGGCGGTGTAAGGGATGCGCAGCGCTTCGATATTGATCTCGCCGACGATCTTGCGGATCTGCCCGAAGACTTTCTCGCCGCGAATCGCGCCGAGGCGAAAGCTCACGTCCACCAGGCGCAATACATCGAGGTAGTCGAGGCTCTCAATCCAGTTGCGATATTCATCCAGCTTGCCGGCGGCGTAGATCCCGCCGACCACGGCGCCCATGGAGCAGCCGGCGATACAGGCAATGTCGTAGCCGCGCCGTTCGATTTCCTCGATCACCCCGATATGGGCGTAGCCCCGCGCCCCACCGGAGCCCAGCACCAAGGCAACACGCTTTTTCATGGTCGATGTCCTCCCCTAGGCAAGCACCCACAATGCACCTTTTGAGGGGGTGGCTTCAATCTTCGTGCGGGCATGCAGTATTTTTCCAGGAAAGCCATGCAGCTCGGGTATGCTCTGGCAATAGGCGAGTTCGATTTCAGGTTGACTGATAAGGCACTTTTCCTTGTAGGAAACGTCTACAGCGTACGACTGTTTTTCTTTATTTGAGGTGTCATCAATGAAAGCCTGGATGTGTGTGCCTGTGATCGTGTTGGCCCTGGCCGGTTGTGCCGGGAAAACCGCGTACCGCGACAGCTGCGGCACGCAACTGGATGCAGCGTGGCACGAACTGGACTTGGCCAAGGCTGAAGGTTTTGCCGGCACCGTGAGCTACTCCAAGGCCCTGTCTTTGTTGACCGGCGCCAAGACCCAACAGCAATTCGAAGCGTTTGAAGGCTGCTCCAACAAGGCCGAGAAAGCGCGGTTCTATATTCGTGAGTCGCGCGCCGGCCGCTAAGCCGTCTACGCTGGCGTGAGCCAGCCGGGATTTTCATCGTCAAGGGGGAAGGGATGTCAGCTTTGGTCGATCAGTTAGTCGCTCAGGTCATTGGCCTGGAAGTAGGGTTACTGAGCTGCCAGGCTCGCCTCGCTGCCGTCACCGACGATGAAGCCCTGCATGATCTGCGCACTACTGTGCGCCGCCTGCGCAGCCTGTTGCGCCCCTTGCGCGGGCTGCCTGGGGTGGAGCAGGTTGAGGCGGCCGCCCGCGCGGTCGGCCAATTGACTACGCCGCTGCGTGACCGTGAGGTGCTGGCGGCGTATTTGCGCGCGCATGGCCACCACGAGGCCGCTGATCGGCGCATGCGCCTGCAACCCGATGCGTATCGCCACGTGGCGCAAGGCGCAGAACTTGCGCATTTGCTGCTGATCCTCGATGCATTCCCACGGTTTATCCGCGCCAGCGAACATCAGAAATTGCTCAAGGGCCTGCGTCCGCGAATCCAGAAACGACTGGCCAAGCAATGGCACCAACTTGATCAAGCCCTGAAGGATCCTGAGCACGATCGCCACCGCCTGCGTTTGTTGATCAAGCGCGTGCGTTACGCCGCCGAGGCCTATCCCGAGTTGGACAAGCTGCCCGCCAACGCCATGTCGCGCCTGAAAAAGGCCCAAGGCGCCCTGGGCGACTGGCATGACTGCTGGCAGTGGCTGGCCCAGGCTGAACACCAGGCGGATTTGCAGCCGTGTGTTGCCGTGTGGCATCGCACCATGGCCAAGGCGCAAGGGCAGGCGGATCGCGTGCTGGACAAGCTCAGCGCCGATTGTTTCTAAAACGGTCCGGGTTTTGGCTGGAATAAGCGCTGTACGTTGCTGGCTCGATGGTTAAGATCCTTCATCTGTTTCTTTTGATGTGAGGTCGCCATGCGCTTTAGTGATTTGCTCGACGCCGCCCGAAACCACCCGCTGGACGTCACCATTCCCGCCGAGTGGGCCCAGGGCCGCGCCACGTTTGGTGGTCTGGTCGCCGCCTTGCAGTACGAAGCGTTACGCGCCAAGGTGCCGGCGGATCGCCCATTACGCTCGCTGGCAATCACTTTCGTCGGCCCGGTAGCGCCTGACGTAGCGGCCAGTTATGAAGTCGAAGTCTTGCGCGAAGGCAAGGCGGTCAGCCAATTGCTTGGCCGTGTGGTGCAGAACGGTGAAGTGGCGACATTGGTCCAGGCCAGTTTCGGCGGGTCTCGCGCGTCGGAAATCGATGTGGCGAGCGAGCCACCGCCGGTGTTCAAACACTGGGATGAGTGCCAGGAGTTGCCCTATATCAAAGGGGTCACCCCTGAATTCATGCGCCACCTGGCGATGCGCTGGAGTGTCGGCGGCTTGCCGTTCACCGGTAATAAGTCCCGCGACATGGGCGGTTGGGTGCGATTGCGTGGGGATGTCAAAGAAGAACCGCTGACCGAGGCGCATATTCTCGCCCTGGTCGATGCCTGGCCCCCGGCCTTGCTGCCGCACCTCAAGAAGCCAGCGCCAGGCAGCACCTTGACGTGGACCATCGAATTTATCCAGCCGCTGCAGGACCTGACGACCCTGGACTGGTGCCAATACCACGTCAACATCGAACACGCCCGTGACGGCTATGGCCATGCCGCTGCTGCGCTGTGGAGCCCGACCGGCGAGCTGATCGCCTTGAGCCGCCAGACCGTGGTGGTCTTCGCCTGACCTCAATGCCGGTGGCGCTGGCGCCAGGCACGCCACCAGCCGCCGCTCAGCACAAAGCGCGGGAAGGTCACGAACTGCTCGACCACCAGGCGTTGCACTGCGTCTTTACGATCACTGAATGGCTCACTGGCCTGGGCTTCCAGGCTATGCCCATGACGCTGCAGCGCCAGGCCGGCGAGAATGCCGACAACGCCAATGGCGAAACTGGCCAGGCTCAGGCTGAACACCCCCGACACAATCAACAGAAACCCGATGATGAACAGCGGCACCGCAATCAGGTGCAACGCCAGGTTGGTCGGGTGTTGATGGTTCTGCGGGTAGTTACGCCATTGCCAGGCGGGGAGATTGGGATGACGTTTGCCCATGGTGGTGAATCCTCTGTCCGTTGAAACAACATGCAGAGAGTCTAGGTGGGGTTGGGTAAGGGGGCGAATTGGGGCTGGCTATGGGGGTCATAGAGGGCCATTTTTGACAGGTTACCCTCATGTCCAAATAACGCAGTCAGGGTCGTCCCTGTGCATCGGATACGTAAGAATAGGTATGCGGTCGTAGGACCGCTGCAATACCTTTGCATCGTGCAAAACCTCAGGTTCACCGAGGCCTTGTTGTAGGAGGGGGACTACAGGTTGAACAGCCCTACAGTTTCAACTGCCCGATCGCCTTACTCAGTTCCCCAGCCAGCGTCGCCAGTTCATTGCTGGTCGTCGCGGAGTCCACGGTCTGTTGCACGGTGTTCTCGGTCACGTCACGGATGCTTACCACTGCGCGGTTCATCTCTTCGGCGACGTGGCTTTGCTGTTCGGCGGCGACGGCGATCTGGGTGTTGCTTTCGCGCATTTGCGCCACGGCGCCGGTGATTTCGGCGAGTGCGGCGCCGGCCTCCTGGGCTTGTTGCACGCAGTCGTCAGCCTTGAACGAGCTTTCCTGCATGAAGTCCACTGCGTCGCGCGTGCCGGCTTGCAGCGCCGAGACCATGCGGGTGATTTCGTCGGTGGAGCTCTGCACGCGCTTGGCCAGGTTGCGCACTTCGTCGGCAACCACGGCGAACCCCCGGCCCATTTCGCCGGCGCGCGCGGCTTCGATGGCGGCGTTGAGCGCGAGCAGGTTGGTCTGTTCGGCGATGCTGTGGATCACGCCGACCACACCGTTGATTTTCTGGCTGTCCTCGGCCAGTTTCTGGATCATTTCGGCGGTCTGTTGCACGCCGGTGGACAGCCCGGCGATTGAGCGTTGCACGCGGGTGACCACTTCCTGGCCGCTGCCGGCGAGGGTGTCGGCGGTCTGGGACAGGTCGCGCGTGGCACCGGCATGTTGAGCAATGTGGTAGACGGTGGCGGTCATCTCGTTGATAGCAGTGGCGGCCTGGTCGGTCTCGCTTTGCTGGCCGAGCATGCCGTGCTGCACTTCGTTCATGCTGCTGGCCAGCCGTGCGGCACCCTCGTCGAGTTGCCGGGCAGTGCGTGCCACCGTATTGACCACCCGTTGGTAGCCGGCTTGCATGGCGTTGAAGGCGCTGGCCATCTGGCCGACCTCGTCCTTGCAGGCCAAGGGCACACGGGCCGACAGGTCGCCGGTTTTCTCCACGTGCAGCATCACGTCCTTGAGGGTATTGAGCTGGCTGAGCAGGAAGCGGATCAATAGCTGCGAAGCGCCGAGCATCGCCAGCATCAGAATCAATACGGCCACCGCATAGTTGGCGAAGCGTTCGCCGAACACCTGGCTCAGGCTGGGGGCATAGGCCAGCACGGCGACCTGTTGGCCGTCGGGGCGCGCGATCACTTCGGCGCCCATCAGCGGGTTCTCGCCAAACAGCGGCATACGGTTGAGGTCGACCCAGCCGTTGGCGCCGCTCAGGGCTGAAAGATCCTGGTCAGCTCGTTGTGGGATCTGGCCTTGTGCATATGTCAGCCAGTGCTCATCTGTGGGCAGGGCCTTTTCCGCCGGCCAGGCACTGAGCAATCGCGCCTGGGCCTGCGCCGAGGCCTGGGACGCATCGCTGCGCGCCTGTTGTTCAAGCTGCACGGCGTACAGCACCAGCAGCAGGGTGGTGATGAACGCGACCGCGTTGACGGCCCAGAATTTGTACTTCAGCGAGATATTGCTAAGCCAGGCACCCATGGAAGGTTTTCTCTGATAGCGGAAACAGCATTGGCAAGGTGCCATTATTGTGCCGCTACTCAGGAAGCCGGTTTTGACATGGGTCAATGCGCCGCATCAATCCACGGCAGGCAAGCCAAAAAACGCGCGCGCGCTGGCGGTGCTGTGCGCGGCCAGGTCTTCCACGCTTTCGTTGCGGTGCAACGCGACTTCGCGCAGTACTTCCGGCAAGTAGGCCGGTTCGTTGCGGCCGTTTTTTGGTTTGGGCCGCAGGGTGCGCGGCAGCAGGTAGGGGGCGTCGCTTTCCAGCATCAGACGGCCACGGGGAATTTCCCTCACAAGCGGGTGCAAGTGTGTCCCACGGCGTTCGTCGCAGATCCAACCGGTGATGCCGATGTGCAAGTCGAGGTCGAGGTAGCTGAACAATGCCGACTGTTCGCCGGTGAAGCAGTGCACCACGGCGGCGGTGAGGTGGTAGCGGTAGTCCTTGAGGATTTCCAGCAGGCGTTGGTTGGCGTCGCGTTCATGCAGAAATACCGGGAGTTTCAACTCGACGGCCAGGGCCAAGTGCTCTTCCAGGACTTTCTCCTGCTGCGGGCGTGGGGAAAAGTCGCGATTGAAGTCCAGCCCGCATTCGCCCACGGCACGCACGCGGCTTTCACTGAGCAGGCCGCGCAAACGCTGGGCGCTGTCGCCGTTCCAGTCACTGGCAGAATGCGGGTGGATGCCGGCCGTACTGAACAGGCGCTGGCCGCTTTCATCGAGTTTCAAACACAGTTCCAGGGCCTGCTCACTGCCGTCGACGCTGGTGCCGGTGAGTACCAATTGCTGTACGCCAGCGGCATAGGCTCGCTCGAGAACGGCCAGGTGCTTCTCGTCGAAACTGGGGTTGGTCAGGTTGACGCCGATATCAATGAGTTGCATGGTGCTATCTCCGCCTGCGGCCGGAAAGCATATCAGAGCTGTAGATTTATAAGAAAATCGAAGAACTACAACGAGTTATAGCTGTCTTTGAACGTCGCAAGTGACATTGTGGTCGGCCGACCGCCTGACCCAGTGTCGCCGTTGCGTACCTTGCCAGCGCATAAAGCGCTCTGTTTCTGACGCCCACCGCCTCGTTTTTCGCGAGAGCGTTGGCCAGTATTCTTTCCGGAGAGCGGATGATCCGACCCTCGGCGTTGCTTATGTTGTGCCTGACGTTATTGCTGCCCATGGCGGCGGTTGCGCGTCTGGACGGGCCGCTGGAAGTGACCAAGCCCAGCAAGGTGCGCGACCTGGCGGAGATCCGCTCCAGCCGCACCTTGCGCGTATTGGTCAACCAAAGCCGCAACAGCTCTGGTGAAGTACAGGGCCAGGCTATTGGGGTGGAATATCACCGTCTGCGCGCCTTCGAGCAGTACCTCAATGGCCACGCCCGTGATGGCCAGGAAATCAACCTCAAGATCATTCCCAAAGCCAAGGACCAACTCCTTGGCGCGTTGGCCCGTGGCGAAGGCGACCTGGTGGCCCCTGGTGAGCTGCTGGATGTGAAGGCCGCACACAAGATCAGCACCAGTGACCCGATCGCCAGCGGTGTGCCGTTGTGGCTGGTGGGGGTCAAGGGCGAGCGGCGGTTTACCAAGTTGGAGCAACTGTCTGGCCGGACCGTGGCGCTGACCACTGGCAGCGCGGCGGCGGATGCCATCAGCCAGGTCAATCAGAAGCTGGCGCTGCACAAGCAGCCGTCGATCAAGGTGGAATGGGTCGACCCGACGCTCGCGGTGGAGGACGTGCTGGAGATGGTCCAGGCGGGGATTTTTCACCTGACCATTGTCGAGAAGCCGATTGCCGAGCGCTGGTCGAAGATCCTGCCCAAATTGCGCTTCGATAAGCAGGTGGCGATCAGCGAACCGGGTGACGAGTACTGGTTCGTGCGCCAGGACGCGTCGATGCTGCGGGCCAGCATCGATCGATTTCTCAAGACCTATCGCACGCCCTCCGACCAGGATGTCGCGTTCCAGCGTATCTATCGGCGCCTCTACCAAGTGCGCAATCCGCTGGCCCGGGTCGACCGCCAGCGCCTGGAGAAGCTGCGCCCGGTCCTGCAAAAACATGCGCGCGAGCAAGGCATGGACTGGCTGAACCTTGCGGCATTGGCCTTCAAGGAGTCGGCACTCGACCCCGGCGCGCGCAACAGCGGCGGGCCCACCGGCCTGATGCAGATCACGCCGTCGGCGGCGCAGCGGGTGGGGGTCAACAATATCGAGAACCTCGACAGCAATGTGCAGGCCGGTGCGCGCTATCTGGCGATGATCCGCCGCAAGTTTTTCGCCAGCCCCAAGCTCAATGAGCGCGAGCGCATGGCCTTTGTACTGGCGGCCTACAACATGGGCCCGGAGCGCGTCCAGGGCATGCGCACCGAGGCCAAGCGCCGGGGGCTCAACCCCAACCAGTGGTTCTTCCAGGTTGAACGCATTGCCATGGAGCAGGTGGGCATGAGCGGCGTCAGCTATGTTAATAGCGTTAACAAGTATTACTTGGCGTTCGATCGGGAGCGGGAGTCCCTGGAGCCGCCAGCGCCGAAAATTGCCTCACGGAAGTAATCGATTAATTCGATATTGATAAGGCATTTTTTGCGCTTTTAACATTGCTTAAACTGATTAATATGGCGGCCAACCAACCCCTGTTTCGAAAAGGATTACACGCATGAGCCCACTGATCAAAAGCCTCCTGACCACCCGTGCCGGTTATGGCCTGACTGTCCTGCGCATTGTTGTCGGCATTATCTTCGCGGCCCACGGCTCGCAAAAACTCTTTGGCTGGTTCGGTGGCTACGGCCTGGCCGGCACGGCGCAGTGGATGGAAAGCATCGGCCTCGCACCGGGTACCCTGATGGCACTGTTGTCGGGCGGGACCGAGTTCTTCGCCGGCCTGGCACTGATCATCGGTTTGCTCGCTCGCCCGGCGGCACTGGGCTTGACCATCCTGTCGCTGGTGGCGATCTTCTCGGTGCATATCCATAACGGTCTGTTCATGGCCAATAACGGGTATGAGTTCGCATTGGCGCTGCTCGGTGGCGCACTGGCAGTGCTGCTGGAAGGTGCCGGCAAATTGTCTGCAGACCGCGCCATCG
Organism: Pseudomonas sp. PS01298; assembly: GCF_029959745.1. NCBI lineage: Bacteria > Pseudomonadati > Pseudomonadota > Gammaproteobacteria > Pseudomonadales > Pseudomonadaceae > Pseudomonas > Pseudomonas sp. PS01298. Next base: position 12,269 of record NZ_JASCPP010000023.1, read on the forward strand.
CTCGCTGATCCACGTCTGGAAAACCGACAAGGCCCGCCCCTGTGCGGGCCTTTTCGTTGCCCGCCATTCTTGACACCGCCCCTGCGGCTTCTCTAGGATGCCGCTCATGCGCCGATTTAAACAGCTAATTGCGGGGCGCCACCGGGACTCTATGCAGCCCGACAGAAGCTTGTACTCCCATGCCGAGACAGCTTTGAAATTCCGCTAAAGCGCTGGTTCGGTGTTGCCTCTCACCTGCCCGCAGACTTTTGAGGCAGAGACACGACACGATGAATGCACTACGCCCCCTGATACGCCTGGCCCCGATCACCGCGGACCTGACTCAACGCAATCCGAAAATTCTCCTGGGCGGCAAGCACCAGCCGACGCTGTTGCGTTACCTGGATGGCTGGCCGCGTCGTACCGGGCGGCCATCGGCGTTCCTGATCCAGTTTGTGGAAGACGGCGACTCTCTCGCCCGTTTTGCCAACAACAGCTTTGACCTCGCGGTCATCCAGGCTCCAAGCGCCGTCAATGCAGCTGAAGTGATCGGCCATCTGACCCGCATTGCCCGGCAAGGGCTGATTGCCAGGCGTTGAGGTTCAGCGACGTGTGGCCTCGCCGTTCAAGCGTCGTCGACGATGGCCGAGAAACACCAGCCAGGCAACCAGGCACAACATCAGCGGGATCGCGAAGGTCACGCCCAGTTTTATCGCCAGCTCCAGGCGATTGATCTGCGCGTATGCCTCGGCCTTCAAGGCGTGCAACTCCATGGGCAAACGCAGGCGCTCCTTATTGAGGGCCTGCAATTGCGTCCTGGTGTCCACTGCCTGGGTGCCCAGGTTGATCACTTGTGGCGTCAACTGCCGCCATTCCTGTTCCGTTCGCTGCAGGCGTCGTTCCACCTCATAGGCCTTGCCGCGATAGGCCTGTTCGGCGGCGTTGCGCATGGCCTCCAGCAGGGTCGGTGAGTTGCTCGCTGGCGTACGCGGCCGAACGTTGGCCAGTGCTTCAAGGGCGGACAGGTTATCCAGTGTATTCAAGATAAACAGTGCGTTACTGTCAGGCGTCGCGGGGCTGAGCTGATCGGTGAGCATGTCGGTGTCGGCGACCACCACGACATGGATCTGTGTCGCTTTTTGCACGCCCGGCGGTTGACCCTTGATGCCTTCCGGAAATGCCGAATAAGCCGGCCCCTCGATACGGGCCGCAATTACATGGCGTTTGCCTTGCTTGGGCAGCACGTCAGCCAACGCGTCGCGCGCGGTGACGTCCACGAAACGCTCGGTATCCATCAGCTCGGCGTGCTCGGAGCTGTACAGCAGGGGGGTAAATGTCGTGCGGCTTTTAGCCAGGCGAGAGACAGCGCCGCTGCTGGATACGATCACGGTGTTCAATTTCCAGGTGCTCACATCCTGCGTGTTCATCGCCTGCCGTGGCAGGTTTAACCGGGCCGGGTACCGCTCCGCGTTTCTTCCGGGGCCCGGCTCAGTCCAAGACGAATAGAGGCCGTCGACCAGCAGCCTATCCGCTGGCATCTGGATCCCCCAGGCGGCCAGCAGTTCGTGCAATCGAGTATTGGCTGGCGCACGGCCTGAGCGTTGCTCGCCCAGGGGGTCGATAAACATCATCAACCTGCCGCCCTTCAATACAAATTGTTCAATGCCATACAGGGTCTGTTCGGACAACGCGGCGGGCTGCACCACCATCAGTGCCTGGACATATTCCGGGATGCGCACGGTCGTCGACTCCAGCAGCGCGAGATTAAAGTGCTGCTGCACGGTCTTGAGCAGCCGCCCTGCGGATTCCTCCATCGCTTGCCCTGAGATCAGACCGACAATGGGGCGCTCAGGGTGTTGCAACTTATAGATCAAGTGGCTGATTTCGTAATCGAGCAAGGGCTCACGATCAAGGCTGAATGATTCGATGCGTTGCGCACCGTGACCGGCGCGGGTACCGATAAGGCCCAGAAAACCGGCCTCATCGTCGAGGCCAAATAGCTCCGCTTTGTAGGCATCCTCTGAAAAACGTGCAGGTTCGATAAGGTGCAGGTTGAGCATGCCTCGGGCGGCTTTTTCATATTCCTTGAGCCGGTCCTCGATACGCTTGCCATAGCGTTTCATCGCGGGACTTCTTGCTGGGGCGTTGTTGGCGTTGAAGTAATACAAGTCTACCGGGCTTTCCAGGGCATTCAGGAAGTGCCGTACGGTGTGGGATAAAGTGTGGATCTGTGAACGGGAATAGTCCCAGCGAATGTCGGGAAGTTTAACTATCCAGACCAGGTTGAACGCGAGAAATAGTAAAAGCAAGACAATAAGTGTCATGCCGGTACGCAGAGTGGATCGCATGGGGCTTTCCTTCTCAGCGATGCTTGTAATTAAGGGTGATGGTCGCCGCAGTGAGGAAGGCCAGGATCATGCTAATGAAGTAAAGAATGTCGCGAAGTGCAAATTTTCCATCGTCCAGGCTGCTGAATCTTGAAAGCGGATTGAGGGAACTCAAACTGTCGATAACCCAAATGGGCGCTTGATGTTCCAGTGCATCGAGTAAAGATGAAAGTCCACTGACGGTGAGCAGTAAGCCCATCGTCAGTATGACGACGACGGTACGCTGACGGACGCAAGTGAAGATGAAACAACCGGCAGATAGATAACTGCCCGCCAGCAGCCAACTTGCCAAAAATTGCGAGGCTATAACGGCGTTGTCCGCCCTGCCCAGATAATTGGCGATGATGACCAGCGGAAACGTCAACAGCAGAGCCACGCCGACTACAACCCAGGCAGCCAGGAACTTGCCGATCACCCACTCAAAGGGGGTGACGGGCAATGTTTTCATCAGTTCGAGAAAACCGGCATTCGCCTCATCCGACCAGAGTTGCGCCGCCAGGGCGGGGATCAAGAGTAAGTAAAGCCAGGGATGCAGTTGGAAAAAAACCTGCAAGGTGCTGCTGTCTTGCTCCAGCCACGGGCTGAGGTGAAAACCCAAGGCCACGGACAGTACTAAAAAAATCGCCACGCTCAGGTAGGTGCCTGGTGTGCAGGCATAACTGGCGAGTTGGCGCTTGAAAATGACGGGCAGCAATTTCAAAGAGTGGCCTCTCGGCTCAGGTGGTGTACAACATCGTTCAGGCGGCCTGACTCCTGGTGCAGCGAGCTGATTTGCCACCGACGACTGGCGATGAGTGTATGAATGTGTGAGGAGATGTTATGGCCCGGCATGGCCAGCACGGTCACGGTGCCGGGGGCATGGCGATGCTCTTCGATGCCCGCCACGCCTGGCAGGACGGCGAGCGCCAGCAGGTCCAGAGGCGTTTGCGCGGTCAGGGTAACTGCCTGGAAATGGCGGGAATCGCGTTGCAGATCAGGCAGTGGCGTATCGGCCACCAGACGCCCGCCCGCAAGCACCAGCGCCCGTGTGCAGAGTTCGGACAGTTGATCGCAGTGCCGGGACGCGATGATCACCGTCATCTCCTGCGTCAACGACCTGATAAGCGCCCTGAAGGTGTGTTTTTGATCGGGTGCCAGCCCTTCGGTCGGCTCATCCAGTAACAACAAGGCTGGCCCATGCAGGATGGCTTGGGCAATCGCGACTTTACGTTTCCATCCAGTGCAGAGTGTGTCGAGGGGCGCGTTGAGAATGGGCCATAACTCCAGTCGCATGGCGGCATGTTCCACGCGCGCGCGTTTTTCTGCGCCGTGGAACCCACGAATGCTGGCAATGAAATGCAGGAACGCGTTCGCCGACATCGTCGGATGACCGAGATCCCGGTCCAGTTGATAGCCGATCGCTTTCTTTATCTTGAGAACTTGCGGGTTGAGACCCTGGACAGTGACGTGGCCACTGGAAGGCGAAGTTGTACCGGAAAGTATATTCAACAGTAGCGTTTTAACAGCAGGGTCTTCTCCAAAAAGCCCCAGGCATTCGTGTTGATTGGCGCTGAATGAGAGATCACTGATAATGTTTTTCTTGTCCAGATATTTTGTCACGTTGCTTATTTCGATCATGTGTTTACCGAATAAGTTTGGTATGACGTTAAGGGAGAGATTTTAAAAAGGGTACGGATAATCATCGCTTTTGGGAACGACGATCAGCATTAATAAGAGAAGTCCTACGTGTGTGCCCGGTACATCGCTGAAACAATTGGAGTGTGTGTTGACTTTTAAATTTCGAATGTTTATTTGATGTTTGTATAGACGTTCTGCGCTGTGTAACGAGGCCTGATAATCATGATGCTGCTACGTACCCTAGTTCTTGAACGCGATGGTCAGGATGCACCGGTCAACGGCGCACTGCTCTGTGGGTTTGCTGTTGGTCAGATTGCCTCCAACTTCCTCGTTTACAGCCTCGATGAAGAAGTTGAACCGGGGAGTTCCAGGGTTTACATCGCGGCATTGCGTAAAAAAGCCGAACGGTATTTTCTCGGTGGTGTCGAGTCCAGGGACGACTTGCAAGTTGCCATGCATGTGTTCAAGCAAATTCTGACGTTGGCGGCGTCGGGTGCAAAAGCCGCTGGCGTCACGGAAACCCAGTTGCCCTATCATTTTGTCGATTTGAAAGGCTGCAAACTGCCGCCTGCCAGGCCCGAGGATCACCACTCGGTGATCATCAAGAAAGCGCTGGTGATGAAGGTGATTACCCTGGGCATTTCCGCGCCTGCGTTGCCGGCAATCGAAAACGCTTCATTGATCGTGCCGTCCATTCGTTTTTCATCGAAATTAAGCTCGTCCCCCAGGGCAGCAATAGCGGCCGACCCTGCCCGTGTACCTGAGCACGAACAGCCTGTCGAAGAGGCGCGCCCGGTGGCGATCGAAATGCCGGTAAACCGCGTACAGGCTGAACCTGTGATGCCGCCCGCGCCGGAGCCGCGGGGGCAACCTGGATTGCCCGCGCCCATGGACCAGAACGCCATGTTCGAGGTGGACAGTACACTGACCAACCTGGCGCGTGTCGCACAGGAGTTGACCCAACAAAAGCTCGCCGTCATCGAACAGCAGGCGGCGCTTGATCAATGGCAGGCTCGATTGCAGCAGGAACAAAGCCAGTCCGATGAGAGGTCTCGAGAGCTGGAGCAGCGCATTGCCCAGTTGCATGACCAGTCGCTGGCGGTCAGCCAGAGAACCGAAACACTGAAGGTCATGACGTCGCAGGTGTCGAACCTGCGGCAAAGCTTGCGCGCGATGCTGCTGGACCTGGACCAGGTCCTGGATGGCTAGACCGGCCTGGCTACTTTCCCGGGTTCATTTATCATCAACGCCAGCCAGCCGACGCCAGGGCATGATTGCCTGGCCGATCGGCACCTATGGACATTGCCTGGGGATGCATGCGTTTGAGTACCAAGCTGATTACCAAAGAAGGTCATGAAGCGCTGAAGAAAGAGCTGGACTACCTGTGGCGCGAAAAGCGCCCGGACACCACGCGCAAAGTGACATGGGCTGCATCGCTGGGCGACCGCAGCGAAAACGCCGACTACCAGTACAACAAGAAATTGCTGCGCGAGATCGATCGCCGGGTCCGGTACCTGCGCAAGCGCCTGGAAGACATGCGCGTGGTGGAGTACATGCCCGAGCAGGAAGGGAAGGTGTTTTTCGGCGCCTGGGTCGATATCGAAAACGAGCAGGGCGAGACCAAGCGTTTTCGGATTGTCGGCTATGACGAGATTTATGACCGGATGGACTATATCTCCATCGACTCACCGATGGCCCGCGCGTTGTTGCGCAAGGAGGTCGATGATGAGGCCATCGTGCAGACGCCCGGCGGCGAAGTGTGCTGGTGGATCACCGGGATCGAGTATGTGAAGTGAGCGGCGTTGGCCCGCGTCCCTTGAAGGACGCGGGCCATTGTGTTTTCAGCCTTCGCGCAATACGGTCAGAGGGCTGGCATTCAGTGCGCGGCGCGTACCGAAGACCCCGGCCCCGCCGATCAATACCGCACCGATCACCGGCAGCACCAACAACCACGGGTGCGGGTGCCAGGCCAGGTCAAAGGCATAGCGGTACAGCACCCAGGTCACCAGCTCGGTTCCCAGCGCCGCCAGCAACCCGCTGACGGCACCCAGCAAGCCGAACTCGATGCGCCTGGCCTTGACCAGCAGCTTGCGCTCGGCGCCCAGGGCGCGCAGCAGTGCACCTTGGCGGATCCGCTCATCAAGGGTGGCCTGCAGGCCGGAGAACAACACCGCCATTCCGGCCGCCAGCACAAACAGCAGCACGTACTCCACCGCCAGGGTCACCTGCGCCAGGATGCTGCGCAACTGCTCCAGCAGTGCCTCGACCTGCAGGATGGTCACGGCCGGGAAGGCACGTGACAGATCGACAATCTGCTGGTCGTGCCCAGGCGCCAGGTAAAAGCTGGTCAAGTAGGTCGCGGGCAGATCCTTCAGCGTGCCTGGCTGGAAAATCATGAAGAAGTTCGGCTGGAAGTTGTCCCAGTTGATGGTGCGCAGGCTGGTGACCCGCGCTTCACGGTTTTCCCCGCCCACGGTAAACACCAGGTGGTCGTTGAGTTTGAGCTTGAGGCTTTCTGCGACCTTGGCTTCTACCGAGACCCCGGGGATTTCATCAGTGGGTTGCTGCGACCACCAGGTGCCCGCTGTCAGGGCGTTGCCCGGTGGCAGGTCGGCGGCCCAGGTGAGGCTCAAGTCACGTTGCACCGCGCGGTCGCCGCTGGAGTCCTTGCTGACAATCTCCTGCACCGGTTCGCCGTTGATGCTGATCAGCCGGCCCGGCACCACGGGATACAGCGGTGCGGACTGCGCCTGCAGCTCCAGCAGGCGAGCGCCGAACGCGTCTTTGTCGGCCGGAAGGATGTTGAGGGCGAAATAGTTGGGCGCATCCTTGGGCAACTGGTTTTGCCAGGTGTCGAGCAACTCGCCGCGCAGCAGGGCAATCAAACCCATCGACAGCAGGATCAGGCCAAAGGCCAGGGACTGGCCAGCCGCCGCCAGCGGGTGACGCAGCAATTGTCCCAGGCCCAGGCGCCAGGGCAGGGAGGCGCGAGCCAGCAGGCGTCGCAGGCTTTGCAGCAGCAACAGGAGCAGGCCACCGAGTACCAGCGCTGCCACCACGCCACCGCCGAGCAGGGCGAAGGTCAGCACCAGGTCGAGGCTCAAGCGCCACATGATCAGGCCCAGGGCGAACAGGGCTGCGCCGTAGACCATCCAAGTGCTGGAAGGAATCGGCAGCAAGTCGCGACGCAGTACCCGCAGCGGCGGCACCCGACCCAATGCCGCCAGTGGCGGCAGGGCGAAGCCGGCGAGGGCGACCAGCCCGGTGCCGATCCCGGCGATGGCCGGCAGCAGGCCGCCAGGCGGTACGTCCGCCGGCAGCAGATCGTGCAGGAAGTAGAACAGGCCAAACTGCGCGAGCCAGCCGAGCAGGGCGCCGGTCAGGCTCGCCAGCAGGCCCAGTACACTCAACTGCAGGCTGAACAGCAACATCGCTTCACGGCGCGATAACCCCAGGCAGCGTAACAATGCACTGGCGTCGAAGCGGCGGGTGGCGAAACGGTTGGCCGACAAGGCCACGGCGACGCCGGCCAGCAGCACTGCCACCAGGCTTGCCATGTTCAGGTAGCGCTCGGCCTTGCCCAGGGCGCCGCCAATCTGCTGGTTGCCGTCTCGCGAGTCCTGCAGGCGCTGGTTGGCGGCGAGGCCGGGCTTGACCAGGTCGCGATAGGTTTGCAGCGCTGTGCTGCCCTGTGGCCCGCGCCACAGTTCGCGGTAGCTGACGCGGCTGCCGGGCTGGACCACACCGGTGGCATCCAGGTCCGCCAGGTTGATCATCACCCGGGGCGTGAGGCTGTAGAAGTTACCGGCGCGGTCGGGTTCGTAGGTGAGGATGCGGGCCAGGCGCAGGGTCTTCATGCCGACATCGATACTGTCGCCGACCTTGAGGTCGAGTGCAGTCAGCAGCCGCGCCTCCACCCAGGCTTCACCGGGCTTCGGGCCACCTCCCGGGGTTTCATCGCCAAACGGCGCAGCCGCGCTTTTCAGCTCACCGCGCAGCGGGTACCGCTCGTTGACCGCCTTGATGCTGGAGAGCTGGATGCCGTTGTCGGTGGCAATCACGCTGGAGAATTCGACCACCCGGGCGTGATCCAGGCCCAGCTCGGTCCCCGACCGGATTTGTTCGGGCCGCGCCGGCGAGCTGCCTTCAAGCACGAGGTCGGCGCCGAGGAACTCGGTGGCGCGCAGCATCATGGCGCCATTAAGGCGGGCACCGAAGTAGCCAATGGCAGTGCTGGCAGCTACCGCCACCAGCAGGGCGAAGAACAACACGCGCAATTCGCCGGCGCGGGCATCGCGCAGCAATTGGCGCATGGCAAGGCTGAACAGGCGCAACAGCGGCAAACGTGCCATCAAGGCTCCAGGGGCGCGACCATCAGGCCGGCTTCAAGGCGGATCAGGCGTCGGCAACGGTGGGCCAGACGCTCGTCGTGGGTGACCAGCACCAGGGTCGTGCCGCTTTCTTTGTTGAGCTCGAACAGCAGATCGCTGATGCGCTCGCCGGTGTGGCTGTCGAGGTTCCCGGTGGGTTCATCGGCAAACAGCACGTCCGGTTCGGCAGCGAACGCGCGGGCGATCGCCACTCGTTGCTGTTCACCGCCGGACAACTGGCGCGGCGAGTGGGTCAGGCGTTGGCCCAGGCCGACTCGCTCCAGCAAATGGGTGGCGCGCTCGCGGGCGTCTTTGCGGCCGTCCAGCTCCAGCGGCAGCATGACGTTTTCCAGGGCGTTGAGGCTGTCGAGCAACTGGAAGGACTGGAACACGAAGCCCACGTGCTCGGCGCGGATGCGCGCACGCTGGTCTTCGTCGAGGGTGCTGAGGGCTTGCCCGGCGAGCGTGACTTCGCCGCTGCTGGGCAGGTCGAGGCCGGCCAGCAGGCCCAGGAGGGTGGATTTACCGGAGCCGGAAGCACCGACGATAGCCAGGCTATCGCCCTTGTTCAGTTCCAGGCTCAGTTCGTGCAGGATAGTCAGTTCACCTTCCGCGCTGGGAACCACTTTGCTAAGGTTCCGCGCGGTGAGAATGCTTGCGCCCATGGAGAATCCGATGCGAATGTGGTTTTTGAGTGCTGGCCTGGCCTTGATGTGCATGGCCCAGAACGCAGCGGCGGGTACAGTCCTGATCGTTGGCGATAGTATCAGTGCCGGTTTCGGCCTGGATACCAGCAAAGGGTGGGTAGCGTTGCTGGGACAACGGCTCAAGAAGGAAGGTTTCGACGATAAAGTGGTCAACGCTTCCATCAGCGGCGACACCAGTGCCGGAGGCTTGGCGCGCCTGCCGGCGGCGCTTGCAGAGCATAAGCCGGATGTCGTGGTGATCGAGCTTGGCGGCAATGACGGCCTGCGCGGCCAACCGCCTGCGCAATTGAAACAAAATCTTGCGTCGATGATCGATCAGTCCAAGGCCGGCGGCGCGAAGGTGCTGTTGCTGGGCATGCAGTTGCCGCCCAACTACGGCCCGCGCTACACCACGGCATTCGCTGAAGTGTATGGGGCACTGGCTAAGGAAAAAAACGTCCCGCTGGTACCGTTTTTCCTCGAGGGCGTCGGTGGTCATCCCGAGCTGATGCAGGCGGATCAACTGCACCCGGCGGTCGGCGCCCAGGGCAAGTTGCTGGAAAATGTCTGGCCGACGCTAAAACCGCTGCTTTGACGCTTTTCTACCGGCAGGCTTTCGGCTAAGGTGGCGCCCCCCCGATTTGGAGCCCTTGATGTCGCGTCCTGCCTGGTCCCTGTTTAACTACCAACTGATCGAGCCGGACGAGCAGCTGGATCTGTTCGCCTGCCAGGAAGTGCGGGTGCATCTGGTCACGCGGCAATTGGAACTGGGCGGCTCCATCGATCGTACCCTGTGCGGTACGTTACTGCCGGCGCAACCGCGGTGGTCGCTGGTCGATCGCTCGATCTTCCAGGACCAGCGCCTGTGCCCGTTGTGCCGGGCGATTCTGGAGTCCCAGAAGCGCGGCACGCCGCCAATCTGGCCGGAGCTGCGTTTCGAGCTCTAGATGCAGCTGCAAGCTTCACGCTATAAGCTGTAAGCTAGCGGCTGAAAGCTTGTAGCTTGCAGCTTGCAGCTTGTTTTTAACCTACCCGTCGTTCTGCGAAGGATTTTCCGGATGTTGTCGCGCCTTTCCGTCGTCACCTGCTGCCTGTCTCTTGCTGCACTTTGTGCGGCCGGTTCTGCGTCAGCCTTGCAGTTGCCCCTGCCTCCGCCAGGCGAGGACATCGTCGGTCAGGTCCAGGTGATCAAGGCCAAGTACGAAGACACCTTTGCCGACCTGGGCACGACCTATGACCTGGGCTATTCGGAGATGGTCGCGGCCAACCCGGGCGTGGATGCCTGGTTGCCGGGGGCGGGCACTGACATCGTGCTGCCGACGCGTTTCATCCTGCCGCCCGGTCCTCGGGAAGGCATCGTGATCAACCTGGCGGAGTACCGGCTCTATTACTTCCCCAAGGGCCAGGACGTGGTCTACACCTTCCCGCTGGGGATCGGTCGTGAGGGCTGGGGCTCGCCGGTCGCCCACACCACGATTACCGGCAAGATCCCCAACCCGACCTGGACCCCGCCCGCCTCGATCAAGGCTGAGCACGCCGCCAATGGCGATCCGCTGCCCAACGTGGTGCCGGCCGGTCCGGACAATCCTTTGGGGCCGTTCAAGTTCACCCTGGGCACCCCGGGCTACCTGATCCACGGTTCGAACATGAAATTTGGTATCGGCACGCGTACGAGCCACGGTTGCTTCCGCATGTTCAACAACAACGTGCTGGAGATGGCCAGTATGGTGCCGGTGGGTACCTCGGTGCGCATCATCAACGATGCCTACAAATTCGGCAGCAGCGGCGGCAAGGTCTACCTCGAGGCACATACGCCGCTGAACGACGACGGCACGCCTTCGGTGGTCGACAAGCACACGGCGGTGATCAACGCCCTGCTCAAGCGTGAAGACCTGGCTAATAACCTGCGGGTCAACTGGGATCAGGTGCGTGATGTGGTCGCGGCCGAAGACGGCCTGCCCACCGAAATCGGGGTGCCGGGTGCAGCGCCGGTAGCGTCCAGCGCGCCGATCGACCTGCAGCAATAAGCCTGCTCGACCCTGAGCCCGCCACGGCCTTGCGCTGCGGCGGGCTTTTTATTGCGCGGCAATCGAGGCACGAATCGCGGGCAATAAAAAAGCCGACCCAAGAATGGATCGGCTTGATAACAACCCCGAGGGATTATTACTTGCGGCTTGCTTTTTCAAGCATGCGCAGAGCGCGCTCGTTAGCTTCGTCAGCAGTCTGTTGTGCTTTTTGAGCAGCAGCCAGAGCTTCATCAGCTTTACGGTAGGCTTCGTCTGCACGAGCCTGGGAGCGAGCTGCTGCGTCTTCAGTTGCAGTCAGACGAGCTTCGGTTTCTTTGGAGACGCTGCTGCAACCGGTAGCCAGAACTGCGGCCAGAGCCAGAGCAGAGAATTTCAGAACGTTGTTCATCGTGTTCCCCTTCAAGGACTTTCTATTAAATGGCTATTTCCTCAGAGTGAGTTCATAGCCGGCGTACATACTACTCATTACTTGTAGTAAGTAAACTGACGTAGCGCAAGAAGCAAAAAAAATTCTTGTGCCGAATCTATTTTGGCTAATCTTTTGGAGGTTTGTATAAAAACCGTCCAATTTTTTGCAGTCGGGCGAAAATTGGATCCAGGCTGAAAGGGCCGGCCCGCATGTGTTAAGCCTTGTAAACAGATGAAAATTTATATATCGAGGCCGACACTTTCGCGCTGCTTGCCTTTACCGCGCCTGGCATCTTTTACGCATGTAGAGTGACTTTAAGAGCGGCAGTTCGTCTCAAGGTTCAACGGCCGGCAAATGTTCAGGCTATCGGTCACCGGTTGATCGAGGCCCTTTCTATATCCACCCATGGCAAGGATGACGAGTGCGGCTTGAGCAATGGCAGGATTGGTGCCTACTATTCTCTACGTGCTGGTTGTGAGCGCTAAAGGTTTTCTCGTTGTCGAAACCGGCACGGGGTGGCGTAGATGTTCCTTCGCCGGAAAAACATCGGTAAGGTAGGGGTCGCAATCTTAGACCCGCGAGGAGTAGTGATGAGCGAGGCGTTGTCCATCCACCATGACCAGGCTGGTCATCAGTTCGAGACCAATGTGGACGGTCATCGTGCCTATCTGACCTATATGGACCTCGGGAAGCAGACCCTGGACATCTATCGGACCTTCGTGCCCAACGCGCTGCGCGGCCGTGGTATTGCGGCGGCATTGACCGAAGAAGCGCTGAAGTTCGCCGAAGAGGCCGGCTACACGGTGATCCCGTCCTGCTCCTATGTCGAACGCTACATGGAGCGCCACCAGCGCCATGCCGCGAAGCTGTAAGCCACACGCTGCAGCATGAAAAACGCCGGGCTTAGCCCGGCGTTTTTGTGTGCGCTCGATTCAACCGCGCTGTCAGGTGCGTTTGCGCTTGGGCAAGACGTCCTTGAGCTTGGCGTGCATGCTGCGCAGGGTGTTCTCGGTAGCAGCCCAGTCGATGCAGGCATCGGTGATCGACACGCCGTACTGCAAGTCGGCGAGGTCCTTTGGAATCGCCTGGCAGCCCCAGTTCAGGTGACTCTCGACCATCAGGCCGATAATCGACTGGTTGCCTTCGAGGATCTGGTTGGCGACGTTTTCCATGACCAGTGGCTGCAGGGCCGGATCCTTGTTGGAGTTGGCGTGGCTGCAGTCGACCATGATGTTCGGCTTGATCTTGGCCTTGTTCAGGGCCTGCTCGCACAGCGCGACGCTGACCGAGTCATAGTTGGGCTTGCCGTTGCCACCGCGCAGCACCACGTGACCGTAGGCGTTGCCCTTGGTGGTGACGATGGAGACGCCGCCTTCCTGGTTGATGCCCAGGAAGCGGTGAGGGCTGGAGACCGACTGCAGCGCATTGATCGCCACGGTCAGGCCGCCGTCGGTGCCGTTCTTGAAGCCGACGGCCGACGACAGGCCGGACGCCATTTCGCGGTGGGTCTGGGATTCGGTGGTGCGGGCGCCGATGGCCGACCAGCTGATCAGATCCTGCAGGTACTGCGGGGAGATCGGGTCGAGGGCTTCGGTGGCGGTGGGCAGGCCCATTTCCGCCAGGTCCAGCAGCAACTGGCGACCGATGTGCAAGCCGTCCTGGATCTTGAACGAGTCGTCCAGGTACGGGTCGTTGATCAAGCCTTTCCAGCCCACGGTGGTCCGTGGTTTCTCGAAATAGACGCGCATCACCAGGTACAAGGTGTCGGACACTTCCGCTGCCAACACCTTGAGGCGCTCGGCGTACTCATGGGCAGCCTTGAGGTCGTGGATCGAGCAGGGCCCGATCACCACGAAGAGGCGGTGGTCGGTGCCGTCGAGAATGTCACGGATGACTTCGCGGCCCTTGGTGACGGTCTGCAGGGCAGCGTCGCTCAGGGGGATTTCGCGCTTGAGCTGATCGGGAGTGATCAGCGTCTCGTTGGATTCGACGTTAAGGTCATTGATCGGTAAATCAGCCATCGTGTTACTCGCCAGGGTCACGGGTGCCGGCCGCCAGCCATCCCCGTGCGGCGGGCACAGCATGATTTTGAATACAGGGGGGAGGAACCTTAGCGCGTAACACGGGCCCGCGACAATGGGCAAAGCCCGCTTTAATCCCGTGCAGGCCGCACAAATGCTTCATGGGAGAACTCGCTGGCATGGCGCGCCACCCACTCGCGGGCCAGGGCTTCGAGTTGTGCAGGTGTCGGTTCGGCATCTTCGTGCTGGCGGCAGTAGCGTTCCATCCGGCATGCTTGTTCGCCCATGCGCGCGCCAAACAACGCATGCTCATCGGTAAACGAGATGCCGATGCGATAGCCGTTTTCGACCTTGCGGCACCAGGCTACATACCCCGGATACCGGGCGTTGGCGCCCAGGGACGGGATGTGCAGGTCAACGGCTGTGCCCTGGCGCCAGGCGCGTGGCCAATGGCAGGCGATGCCGCCCAGGCCGACCGTGTGCAGGCGCTGGCGGGGGAGGGCAGGAGAGGGACGTTGGATTAACTCGACAGCGACATCATCAGGGTGAGGTAAAAAACGACCCATGTACACGGACTCCGAGCACCGTCCAGTTGACGGCGGTGGCAGCAGTATAGTGAAGGAACTGGAATTGACCGACCTGGATATTGACCAGCAATTGCTGGGATTGCCAGGTATTTCGCTGGTGGTGTTCACCAGCGTCGGGTGTTCCAGTTGCCGTTGGGCGCGCCAGCAGCTACCGGGCTGGTCCCTGCCGATTGACCGCGTGTGCTGGGTGGATGCCGGCCACAACGGCGGCGCGGTCGAACGCTACCAGATCTTTCATTTGCCCGCGTTGTTCGTGGTGTGCGAGGGTCAATTCCTCGGGCAGTTACAGACACGTCTTACACTCACTGACCTTACCGACGCGATCAATCAAGCGCTTACCCGTACTCCAGAGGATCTGCCATGACAGCACAGTCGCCCCGCATTGGCATTATCGGCACCGGCGCCATCGGTGGTTTCTATGGCCTGATGCTGGCGCGCGCCGGTTTCGATGTGCACTTCCTGTTGCGCAGCGAATACGCGGCGGTCAGTGAGCATGGCTTGCGCCTGAACAGCAGCGTGCATGGCCACTTGCACCTGCATCCGGTGCAGGCCTACGCACGGGCCGCCGACATGCCGCCGTGCGACTGGCTGCTGGTGGGCACCAAGTCCACGGGTAACGTTGAGCTGGCCCCGACTATCGCCCAGGTCGCGGCGCCGGATGCCAAGGTGGTGTTGCTGCAGAACGGCCTGGATGTGGAAGATAGCCTGCGTGAACACTTGCCGGCGTCGCTGCATCTGCTGGGTGGGCTCTGCTACATCGGCGTACACCGCTCCGCGCCTGGCGTGGTCGAGCATCAGGCGCTGGGGCGGGTCAACCTCGGGTATCACAGTGGCACCGCGGCCAACGACGATGCCCGTCGGCAGGCGATTGTCGAAGCCGGCGCCGCGTTGTTCCACCAGGCCGGCATCGACTCCCAGGCCATGGCCAATGTGCATCAGGCGCGCTGGCACAAGTTGGTGTGGAACGTGCCTTACAACGGCCTGTCCGTCCTTCTGGGGACCGGCACCACGGCGATGATGGCGGACGAATCCAGCCGCGAGTTGATCCAGGCATTGATGGCCGAAGTGGTGCAGGGCGCCCACGCTTGCGGGCATGAAATCCCCGCCAGTTACGCCGAGCAGATGTTCGCCATGACTGAAACCATGGACGACTACCTGCCGAGCATGTATCACGACCACGTGCATAAACGCCCGCTGGAACTGGCGGCGATCTATGCGCGGCCACTCGCCGCGGCCAAAGCCGCTGGTTGCGAATTGCCACGGATGCAGGCGCTGTATCAGGCCTTGAGTTTTATTGATCGGCATAACCGCTGAGTGAGGAAACACACCATGGCCAAGGGTTTGGGTGACAAGTTGGTGCTGGCGATTTCCTCGCGGGCACTCTTCGACTTGAGTGAAAGCCACAAGGTCTATCTGGCCGAGGGGGTCGAGACCTACCGTCAGTACCAGATCGAACACGAGGAAGAAATCCTCGAGCCCGGCGATGCCTTCCCGCTGGTCAAGAAGCTGCTGAGCCTGAATGCCAGCCTTGGCCGTGCCCGGGTCGAGGTGGTGCTGGTGTCGCGCAACAGTGCCGACACCGGCTTGCGTGTGTTCAACTCCATCCAGCATTACGGCCTGGATATTTCCCGCGCCGCTTTCGTCGGAGGGCGTAGTCCTTATCCTTATTTGGCAGCGTTCGGTTGCCATCTGTTTCTTTCCACCCATGCTGAGGATGTGCGCAGTGCCCTCGATGCGGGGTTTGCGGCAGCGACGATTTTGTCCGGCGGTCCACGCCGTGCCTCCAGTGAGGAATTGCGGATTGCCTTTGACGGCGACGCGGTGTTGTTCTCCGATGAGTCGGAGCGCGTGTACCAGTCCGGCGGGTTGGAAGCGTTCCAGGCCAGCGAACGCGAGTCGGCGCGCCAGCCGTTACATGGCGGTCCGTTCAAGGGGTTCCTGGCCGCGCTGAACCTGTTGCAGCGCGAGTTTGCGGACGAGGACTGCCCGATTCGCACGGCGTTGGTCACTGCGCGTTCGGCGCCGTCCCATGAGCGGGTGATCCGTACCTTGCGCGAGTGGGATATTCGCCTGGACGAGTCGCTGTTCCTGGGTGGGCTGGAGAAATCCGCGTTCCTGGAAGCGTTCGCCGCCGATGTTTTTTTCGATGACCAGGCCGGTCATTGCGAGAAAGCGAGGGAGGTGGTGGCCACCGGGCATGTGCCCCATGGCATCAGTAATGAAGTGAAGAGCTAAGTCAATCCAAGTCGTCCGGGCGCTGCTAAGCTGATTCAATCTCCGCCGTCCTGGCAGTCCAGGAGGTTCTATGATTCGCTCGATGCTCTTTGCCACGGACCTTGGTCTGTACGCGCCTTATGTGATGCAGCATGCGTTGGCGCTGGCGCGGACGTTCAAGGCAGATCTGTACGTGATCCACGTGGTCGAGCCGATCGGGTTGTTCGCCGAATCGGTGTTGCAGAGCTACCTTGATGAGAAGGCCCTGAGTGAATGGCAGAGCCAGGGGCTGACCACGGTGATGGCGACGATCGAGCAGCGGGTGCTGGACAGTTTTCGCGAGGAGTTGGGGGAAGGGGAGCAGGACCTGAAAGTGATTCGCTCGGTACGGGTGATCCAGGGGGATCCGTGCGAGGTCATACTCGATCAATTGCGCAAACTCTCCGTAGACCTGCTGATCGTCGGCAGCCACAGCCACGCGACTTCGGCTGCCACTCCGCTGGGGCGTACCGCAGCTCGGGTGTTGCAGCTGTCTACCGTGCCGGTTTACCTGGTGCCTTCGTTACAACGTCGACGCAGTGATGACGTGTGATGGGTAAATAACGATAAAAAGTTCTAGATTTATCCGTCAAACCTTTAATATAGTTATATACCGTCGCTGATACCCGTGGCGTCTATTTGCTTTGAGGGACACATATGAAGCTTCAACAACTGCGCTACATCTGGGAAGTGGCGCACCACGACCTCAACGTTTCCGCTACCGCTCAAAGCCTCTACACCTCGCAACCCGGTATCAGCAAGCAGATCCGCCTGCTCGAAGACGAGCTGGGCGTCGAAGTGTTCGCGCGCAGCGGCAAGCACCTGACCCGTGTCACCCCGGCGGGTGAGCGCATCATCACCACCGCCGGCGAGATCCTGCGCAAAGTCGAAAGCATCAAGCAGATCGCCCAGGAATTCTCCAACGAGAAGAAGGGCACCCTGTCCATCGCTACCACCCACACCCAGGCGCGTTATGCCTTGCCGCCGGTGATCCGCGATTTCATCAAGCAATACCCTGACGTCGCGCTGCACATGCACCAGGGCTCGCCGATGCAGATCGCCGAAATGGCAGCTGACGGCACCGTCGATTTCGCCATCGCCACTGAAGCCCTGGAGCTGTTCGGTGACCTGGTGATGATGCCGTGCTACCGCTGGAACCGTTGCGTGGTCGTGCCTCAAGGTCACCCGTTGGCCAAGCTGCCGAAGCTGACGCTGGAAGCCCTGGCCGAATACCCGATCGTGACCTACGTGTTTGGTTTCACCGGCCGTTCCAAGCTCGACGAGGCTTTCAGCCATCGCGGCCTCACGCCGAAAGTGGTGTTCACCGCCGCCGACGCCGACGTGATCAAGACTTACGTGCGCCTGGGCCTGGGCGTGGGCATCGTGGCCAAGATGGCCGTCGATACCAACCTCGACAAAGACCTGGTGGTGCTCGATGCCAGCGAGTTGTTCGAGTCCAGCGTGACCAAGATCGGCTTCCGTCGCGGCACGTTCCTGCGCGGCTTCATGTGCGACTTCATCGAAAAATTCGCGCCACACCTGACCCGTGAAGTCATGGCCAAGGCGATCCAGTGCCACAACAAGCAGGAACTGGAAGAACTGTTCGACGGCGTCGAATTGCCGGTTCACTGACATTGCAGGGCTGGCTTGCCGTGGTGAGGGAGCGTGCTCCTTCGCCACTATCAGCTCGCTCCTGCAGGCGTTTATTTGGCCTCGGTCACCGTAAAGTGCTGCCGGGCGCCCGCCACCAGAATCTCCACCTCATCCCCTTCGAATTTGTGCAGCAGGCTCTTGCCCAGCGGCGAGCGCGGGGTGATGACGGTCACCGGTTGCCCGACCACATCCACTTTCAAACCCGCCGCGTCCGGCGCCAGGAACAGCCACTGCTGGCGACCGTGCTCGTCTTCCAACCCGAGTAGCGCGCCGATTTCTATACCGCGCTGATCATCATAAGCACGCAACGGCATGCTCTGGCACAGCGCCAGCGCCTGCTTGATTTCCTCGACCCGTTTGGCTTGGCCCGCCGCGAGGTAGGACGCCTCGAGGCCCAGGGTGTCGTATTTGTTTTCGGCGATGTTTTCTTCGTGGGTCGCGGTTTCGTAGGCGGTCTGCGCGGCGCGTTGGGCAATGTCGAGATCGACGCTGAGCTTCTCCAGCACAAGCTGGTGGACGGCGTGTTTATTCATGGCTGTGCTTGATCATTCGCAAAACTGCAGGACATTTGCCCGGCTCTTTTCATTGGGCGCGTTCTGGTCCTGTTGCAGCCAGAACTGGCACTTGGGGTTGGACAGGTTGCGCGCGTTGGTGCGGGCCTGATCCAGGCTTTGCTGTTGCTCTTGCTTCTGCAGGTTCTGTTGATACTGCTCGAACATTCGGTTCGGCGGCTCCGGCGCAGCCACTGCCGGTTTACCCAGTTGCTGGACGGCTTGGGCCACGGGCGCCAGGGTTTGCGGGAAGAGGTAGCGCGATGCCAGCCAACTGGTCAGCACAATGGCGATAAACCCCAGCCACACCCCCAGGGCGATGGCGAACGTAAGCTTGGGCAGCGACAACGATTGATCCGACATGATGGCCTCCTGGCAGGCAATTGCGGCGTGGCGGCGATTGTCGCACAGCCGCTGTGCAGAATAATCGCGATCAAGCCTTCTGCATCAGGGCATTTATGCGGACAATCGGGCCTTTGATCGTAGGAGCCCGGAATGAAAGCCCGCTGGGATATTTTTTGCAGCGTCGTCGACAATTACGGCGACATCGGCGTGACCTGGCGCCTGGCCCGGCAATTGGTGGTGGAGCACGCCTGTAACGTGCGTTTGTGGGTCGACGACCTGCGGGCCTTCGAGCGCATGTGCCCGGAAATCGATGTGCACCTGGACGAGCAATGGCAAGAGGGCGTGGAAGTGCGCTTCTGGCCGACCGAATGGCGGGACACGGCCTCCGCCGATGTAGTCATCGCCGCGTTCGCCTGCCAGTTGCCGCCCGAGTACATGGAAGCCATGGCCGCAAGCGCGCGTGCGCCCTTGTGGATGAACCTGGACTACCTCAGCGCCGAAGAGTGGGTGGTGGGTTGTCATCGCCTGCCGTCAGTGAAGTTCAAGGGGGTGCAGAAGTACTTCTTTTTCCCGGGCTTCCGACCGGGCACCGGTGGGCTGCTGCGCGAGGCTGGATTGCTGGAGCAGCGCCAGGCGTTTCAGCAGGACGCAGCTGCACAGCGCCAGTTCCTGCAGGCCCTGGGCGTATTTGCGACAGAGGGAGCACGCCTGATTTCATTGTTCGCCTACGAAAATGCCGGGCTGGGCCGTTGGCTGGATGTGTTGTCGAGCGACGTGCGGCCCACGCACCTGTTGGTCCCGGAAGGGCGCATCCTCGGTGATGTGCAGCGCTGGCTTGGCGTGGAGGGCCTGGTGGCGGGGGACGTGCATCAGCGCGACGCCCTGACCGTGCAGGTGCTGCCGTTCGTGCGCCAGGAGCAATATGACCGCCTGCTCTGGTGCTGCGACTTCAATGCGGTGCGCGGCGAAGACTCGTTCGTGCGTGCCCAGTGGGCCGGGCGGCCGCTGTTGTGGCACATCTATCGGCAGGACGAAGACATCCACCTCGACAAGCTCGATGCCTTCCTCGCGCTGTACACCGCGGCTTTATCACCGGCTGCCAGCGCTGCATTGATCGCCCTCTGGCAGGCCTGGAACACTGATGGCGATATGGCACAAGCGTGGAAAATGCTGCTGGAGCACTGGCCGGAGGTGAACCAGCATGCGCAGACGTGGTGTCTGGAACAAGGCTTGCAGGCCGATCTTGCGACGGCGCTGGTACAGTTTTATGAAAGTTGGATATGATACGCGACCTTGATTTTTGTAAATCCCATCCAAATTTCGGATATACGCAATGAAAACTGGTAAAGAACTGAAACCCGGTACAGTGATCCGTCTCGAAAACGACCCTTGGCTGGTTCAGAAAGCTGAGTTCACCAAGTCTGGTCGTAACAGCGCAATCATGAAGACCAAGCTGAAGAACCTGCTGACCGGTTACAAGACCGAGATCGTCTACAGCGCCGATGACAAACTGGACGACGTGATCCTCGACCGCAAAGAAGCGACCCTGTCCTTCATCAGCGGCGACACCTACACGTTCATGGACACCACCGACTACACCATGTACGAGCTGAACGCTGAAGATATCGAAGCCGTTCTGCCGTTCATCGAAGAAGGCATGGAAGACGTCTGCGAAGCTATTTTCTTCGAAGAGCGCCTGGTTTCCGTAGAGCTGCCGACCACTATCGTGCGTAAGGTTGCCTACACCGAAGGTTCTGCTCGCGGCGACACTTCGGGCAAGGTAATGAAGCCAGCCAAGCTGAGCAACGGTACCGAACTGCAAGTAGCCGATTTCATCGAAATCGACGACCTGATCGAGATCGACACCCGCGAAGGTGGTTCGTACAAAGGCCGCGCCAAGAAGTAATTCTGGCTCGCCAACAAAAAACCCGACTTAGCGTCGGGTTTTTTTATGCGCGGCTGTTTATCAGACGGCAACGTGCAGGCGTACTTCGACATTGCCACGGGTGGCGTTGGAGTACGGGCACACCTGGTGGGCGGCATCGACCAGGCTTTGCGCCTCGTCCTGGGCCAGGCCCGGCAGGCTGATATGCAGGTCGATATCCAGGCCGAAACCACCGGGGATCTGGCCGATGCCGACGTGGGCAGTGATCGAGGCGTCATCCGGGATTTTGCGTTTAGTCTGGCTGGCGACGAATTTCAGTGCGCCGATGAAGCAGGCCGAATAGCCGGCGGCGAACAGTTGCTCAGGGTTGGTGGCCTGGCCACCGGCACCGCCCAATTCCTTGGGGGTGGAGAGTTTGACGTCGAGGATGTTGTCGCTGGAGACAGCGCGACCATCACGGCCGCCGGTGGCGGTGGCTACTGCGGTATAGAGCGTTTGCATGGTGTCGTCCTCTTGGTTTTTAGCGCTAAATGTTTGCGCGCTAAGTAGTTGGTGAAGCGAATGTATAGCGCTAATGTTTAGCGCGCAAGATAAATTTTAAAAATTTTCGCCTCGATGCACAAACGGTAGGAGCCGGCTTGCCGGCAAGCCGGCTCCTACAAGGGGGAAGTGGGGTTAGACGCTGGCTTGCAAATGACTGCGCAAGGCAATCAGGTCAGCCTGCAGCTTGAGCAACTGTTCCAGCTCCAGTCCGCTGGCGCCCAGGATGCACTGCGGAATGCCCATGGCCTTGTCCTGCAGGGCGCGGCCGGCGGGGGTCAACTCGACGACGACGACCCGTTCATCTTCGCGGCTACGGGTCCGGCTGAGCAGGCCTTCAGCCTCCAGGCGCTTGAGCAGGGGCGTGAGCGAGCCTGGATCAGTCAGCAGGCGGCTGCTGATTTCGCCGACGGTCAAGCCATCTTCTTCCCACAGCACCATCATGGCCAGGTACTGCGGGTAGGTCAGGCCGAGGGCTTGCAGCAGGGGTTTGTAGACCTTGGTCATCAGCAGCGAGGTCGAGTGCAGGGCGAAGCACAGCTGGTTATCCAGCATCAGGGACTCGCAGGGATCAGGGTTTTTGCTCATGGCGGTGCCTCAAAAAAGCGTATCTGGCCTGGAATCTAGCGGGCAAATCTTTAATGCGCCAGATAATTCTGTCCGGGTGGTCAGACAAGCCCGCTCTGCAGCGCCAGATCCCAGGGCGGCACCGGGCTGAAGCGCGATTTCAGGTATTCCAGCAACAACCGGCTGCGGGCATTCGCCTGCTGTTCCAGGCGCAAGGCGTAAATCCCGGTGGTTTCCGGGCTGGGCAGGCCATCCTCGCAAAACAGTGGCAACAGTTCGCCGCGTACCAGGTATTCACTGGCCAGCCAGGTCGGCAAGTGAGCGATCCCCAGCCCGGCGAGGGCGCCGGACAGCAGCGCTTCGGCGTTGTTGGCGCTCATGCGGATGCGCTGCGGACGATAGGTGGCGCGGCGCCCATCCAGCTCGAAGCGCCATGCGAACATGGGGGCCAGGCCGTCCCAATCCAGGCCGTCATGCTCGCTCAGTTCGCGCGGATGAGTGGGCGTGCCACGGCTCTTCAGGTAGGCCGGGCTGGCACAGGCAATGCGCACGATGCTGGCCAGCGGCGTGGCGATCAGGCGGGTATCGACGATATGCCCGGCGCGCAATACCAGGTCGACCTTGCCCAAGTGGGCACCCTGCATGTCGACAAAGCTGTCGATCAAATGCAGGTGCACATCGAGCCCCGGGTACACGTTGAGGAAATCCGCAATCACCGGCGCCAGGTGCCGTCGGCCAAATGCTGCGGGCGCATCCACGCGAATCAGGCCTTCTGGCGCATGGCTCAGGGACACCGCCTCGGCGCGCGCCAGTTGCAACTCGCTGACAATCCGCCGCGCCCGCTCGGCAAACGCCAGGCCGGCGGGCGTCGGCACCACGGCGTGGGTGCTGCGCTGGAACAGGCGACTGCCCACCGAGCTTTCCAGGCTGTCGATGCGCCGAGCCACCGCCGAGGGTGTCAGCGGATGACGGCGGGCGGCGGCGGAGAAGCTGCCGGTTTCCAGGACATCCAGAAACAGGCCGAGCTGATCGGTAAGAGTGTTGGGGTTCATAGGCGTACGCTTATGCGAAATTGGCACAGCCATTGTGCGTTGCTGTGCGTTTCCGTGCCAGGGGCGACTGCGTAGCATGCACGGCTTGGAATGGGGGAGTAGCGAACGGTGTTGGATCTAGCGATGTACCTGATATTGGGCGCGGCCCTCGGCACGGTGGGCGGCCTGTTCGGGATTGGGGGTGGCTTGATCGCTATCCCGGTACTTGGCGTGTTGTTCGGCCTCGATCAGCAACTTGCCCAGGGCACGGCGCTGGTGATGGTGGTGCCCAACGTGATGCTGGCGCTGTGGCGTTATCACCAGCGCAACCGTATCGAATTGAGGCATGCGCTGCCCTTGGGCGTGATGGGCTTCAGCTTCGCCTGGCTCGGCTCGATCTGGGCGGTGGGGCTGGACGCAGGCGCCATGCGCATCGGCTTTATCGCATTCCTGCTGACGCTGTCGGCCTACAACCTGCTGCGCATGTTCACACGCAACGCGCCGCCCACCGCGCAAATGCGTTATTCCTGGCCGTGGCTTGGCGTCTTGGGCGCAGCTTCCGGCTCCATGGGCGGGCTGTTTGGCGTCGGGGGCGCGGTGGTTGCTACCCCGGTGCTGACCAGCCTGTTCGGCACTACCCAAGTGGTCGCCCAAGGCCTGTCCCTGGCCCTGGCGCTGCCCAGCACCAGCGTGACGCTGGTCACCTACGCCTGGCACCACGAAGTGGACTGGATGATCGGCGTGCCGCTGGCCGTTGGCGGAATGCTCAGTATCAGTTGGGGCGTGAAAGTGGCCCATGCGCTGCCGGAGCGTGTACTGCGCGGCCTGTTTTGCGGCTTCCTGGTGGTCTGCGCGGTGATGCTGACGTTTAAAGTTTGAAACCTTCGATGATGTAGTCGGCCAGGCAATCGGTAATCGGCGAGGCCAGCAATGGGTTGCGCAGCAGGCGCAGATTCATCGAGGGCAATGGGGGGAAGCCGTCCTCGCTGCCGAGTATGCACAGGTCCGGGGTCACCAGGCTTTCCATGCTGACCATGGCCGCCAGGCCCGCGCTGACAACGGCCTGGATCGCCGCCCCGTTGGAGCTGTGGTAGGCCAGGCGATAATTGCGCTCGGCCGAATCGAGTGCCGCCAGGGCCCATTGCGTGTAGAGGCAGTCGCCACCGGGAATCGCCAGGGGCAGGGCATCGTGCTCGTCCACGCAAAAGCACGGCGCCGCCGCCCACACCATGCGTTCAGTGCGCAACAGCTCACCGACATCATTGCCCGGCTCGCGGCTGATAACGGTCAGCGCCAGGTCCCGTCGCTGCATCAACACGCTTGATCCCTCGCAGTGCATCTCGATCTGGATCAGCGGGTAGGCCTTGGAAAACTGTTTGAGAATGCCCGGCAGGAAGCGCATCACGTAGTCATCCGGCGTGCCGATGCGCACCAAGCCGACCATGTGGGGCTCGCGCAAGGTATTGAACACCTCGCTGTGCAGCTTGAGGATGCGTCGCGCGTAGCCCAACAGTACCTGACCCTCGGGCGTCAGCCGGACCTGACGCCCGTCGCGCTCGAACAGCTTGCGTTGCAGTACGTCTTCTTCCAGGCGTTTCATCTGCATGCTCACCGCTGATTGGGTGCGGTTGACCAATTCGCCGGCGCGGGTAAAACCGCCCTGGTCGGCAATGGCGACGAAGGTACGCAGCACTTCGGTGTCGATGCTCGGGTAGCCGGACAATTGATCAATCTCTGAGATGTATTGCATAAGAAACATTCGTTGGATTGATCATAAGGCCAAGCACACACTCGCGTCATCCCCACTGGAGGGCGAGAAGATGAAAGGTCAAAGAGGCTTTGTGTTACTGGCGAAACGTCCGTTTTCCGGGCTGTTCCATAAGGTTGTGCGGTGGCAGGCGCTGCATGCGGAGCGCCAGACACTGGCAGCCTTGAGTGATGATGCGCTCAAGGATATCGGGCTTAACCGCGGCGACGTCGAGCAGGATCGCCACCTGCATTTCTGGCAAGACCCGCTGCGAAAATGATGCGGGATGCAGTAGGGTAGTCGGCGCGCCCATATGGAGATTCGCATGCCCGCCGACCTGTCTTTTTCACTCAAGCAAGCTCGACGCCTGGCGCTGGCCGCCCAAGGTTTTTCCGGGCGCCAGGCGCCTGCACTGATCAAGGCCGCTCACATCAACCGCCTGGTCGAACGCCTGGGTGTGTTGCAGATCGATTCGGTGAATGCCGTGGTGCGTTCTCACTACCTGCCACTGTTTTCCCGCTTGGGCACTTACTCCCCGTTGATCCTCGAACAGGCGGCCTGGAGCCAGGGGCGCCGGCGTTCGCTGTTCGAATATTGGGGGCATGAGGCCTCGCTGCTGCCGATGGCGTTGTACCCGTTGATGCGCTGGCGCATGCAGCGGGCGCAGCAAGGGCAGGGCATTTATTCGCAAATGGCGCGTTTTGGCCGTGAGCAGCAGGCGGTCATTCAACGCGTACTGAAGACCGTGGAGCAGCAGGGTGCGCTGGGCGCGGGGAGTCTGTCGACTCGCGAGGAGCGCGCCGGCCCCTGGTGGGACTGGAGCGAGGAAAAACACGCGCTCGAATGGCTGTTTGCTGCGGGGCTGGTCACCGTGGCCGGGCGACGTGGGTTCGAGCGGCTCTACGATTTGCCGGAACGGGTGATCCCCGGCGAGATCCTGCTGACAACGGTGGGCGAAGCCGAGGCCCAGCGCGGCTTGTTGTTGCACAGCGCGACTGCACTTGGCGTCGCTACCGAAAAAGACCTGCGCGATTACTTCCGCCTCGACCCTGCCGACAGTCGCAATCGCCTGGCCGAACTCGTGGAGGACGGGCAGTTGCAGGTGTGCCAGGTGCAAGGTTGGAAGCAACCGGCGTACTGTCTGCCCGCGCCGAAAGTGCCACGCAAGGTGCCGGCCAGCGCATTGCTGTCGCCGTTTGATTCGCTGGTCTGGGAGCGCGCGCGTACCGAGCGCCTGTTCGATTTTCGCTATCGGCTGGAGATCTATACCCCGCAAGACAAGCGGGTCTATGGCTACTACGTGCTGCCGTTCCTGCACAACGAACGCATCGCCGCGCGCATCGACTTGCGCGCCGAACGTGCCAACGGGCGGCTGGCTGTACATGCGGTGCACGAAGAAGAACCGGGGCTGGATGAAGAGGGGATGCTGGCGCTGGCCGTGAACCTTCGACAGATGGCCGACTGGCTGGGGCTGGAACAGATCCAGCTCAATTGCCAGCGGCCAAGTGCCGACAGGTTGCGGGCGGCGATGATCAGTCGGGACAGGCTTGTTTAGAGCCCCATCGCGGGCACTTGTGGGAGCCGGGCTTGCGCGCGATGGCGTCAGCCCCGGCGATTCAACCTCTCAACGCTTGACCTGTTTGAGCGTCTCCGCAATCAGGAACGCCAGTTCCAGCGACTGATCGGCATTCATCCGTGGGTCGCAGTGGGTGTGGTAACGATCCGACAAGCCATCCTCGGTGATCGGTCGCGCGCCGCCGATGCACTCGGTGACGTTCTGCCCGGTCATCTCGATATGAATCCCGCCGGCATAGCTGCCCTCGGCCTGGTGCACCTGGAAGAACTCCTTCACTTCGCCGAGGATCTGCGCGAAGTCGCGGGTCTTGTAGCCGCTGCTGGCCTTGATGGTGTTGCCGTGCATCGGGTCCGAGCTCCACAGCACCTGCTTGCCTTCGCGCTGCACGGCGCGAATCAGCTTGGGCAGATGCTCGCCGACCTTGCCTGCGCCCATGCGCGCGATAAGGTTCAGGCGGCCGGGGTCGTTGTCCGGGTTGAGGATGTCGATCAGGCGGATCAGGTCGTCGGGGTTCATGCTCGGGCCGACCTTGACCCCGATCGGGTTGTTCACCCCACGCAGGAACTCGACGTGGGCGCCGTCCAGTTGGCGGGTGCGGTCGCCGATCCAGAGCATGTGCGCCGAGCAGTCGTAGTAGTCGTTGGTCAGGCTGTCCCGGCGCACGAAGGCTTGCTCGTAGTTGAGCAGCAGCGCTTCGTGGGCGGTGAAGAAGCTGGTTTCGCGCAGTTGCGGTGAGCTGTCCATGCCGCAGGCGCGCATGAACGCCAGGGTTTCATCGATGCGGTCGGCCAGTTGGCTGTATTTTTCCGCCAGCGCGGAGTTGGCGATGAAGTCCAGGTTCCACTTGTGAACCTGGTGCAGGTCGGCAAAGCCACCCTGGGCAAAGGCGCGCAGCAGATTGAGGGTCGCGGTGGACTGGTGATAGGACTGCAGCAGGCGCTCCGGGTCCGGCACCCGGCTTTTTTCGTCGAAGCCGATCCCGTTGACGATATCGCCGCGGTAGGCGGGCAGGGTGATGCCGTCGATGGTCTCGTCATTGGCCGAGCGTGGCTTGGCGAACTGACCGGCCATGCGTCCGACTTTGACCACCGGGCAGCCGGCGGCGAAGGTCATCACAATGGCCATCTGCAAGAGCACCTTGAAGGTGTCGCGGATCTTCGCGGCGGAGAACTCGGCAAAGCTCTCGGCGCAGTCACCGCCTTGCAGCAGGAACGCCCGACCCTGGGTCACTTCGGCAAACTGACGGCGCAACTCACGGGCTTCCCCGGCAAATACCAGCGGCGGGTAGCTGGCCAGGTTCTGCTCCACTTGCAGCAAGTGCGCAGCGTCCGGGTACTGGGGTTGTTGCTGGATCGGCAGGGCGCGCCAGCTGTCGGGGCTCCAGGGTTGGCTCATCATGAACTCGATAGGGTGGTTGACGGTCGGGCGTCAATGTTATCAGCAATTAGTGCGTGACCTGTTGCCGCCGGTTGGCCGACAATCGCGCCTTTGCCGTGCGGTATACCCTTTAGGAGTAGTGATGACCGAGGAGCGTGTCGAGCGCCTGCTGGCCGAAGTCCATGATGATTTCGGCATGATCCGTGTGCTCGAAGTGGCCGATTACCGCTTTCTCGAATTTGGCGACGCCATCGAGCAAAGCTGCGTGTTCACCGCCGACCCCAGCTGGCTGGAGTACGATTACACCCGCGCGATGCTGATCGGCGCGTTGTGCCATGAGCTGCCGGAGAGCGCGCTGTTCCTCGGCCTGGGCGCTGGCACACTGACCCAGGCGTGCCTCAAGTTTTTGCCGCTGGAAGACGTCGAAGCCATCGAACTGCGCCCCGATGTGCCGCGTCTCGCCATCGAGTACCTGGGGCTGGACGACGATCCGCGCCTGTACATCCGCATCGGCGACGCCCTGCAATTGCTCGATACAGCCGAGTCGGCCGACCTGATTTTCGTCGACCTTTATACCGATGTCGGCCCAGGCGTCGGGCACCTGGCCTGGACCTTCCTGGAAAACTGCCAGAAAAAACTCAACCCCGGCGGCTGGCTGGTGATCAACCAGTGGGCCACCGACGACGGCAAACCCCTGGGGGCGGCGTTGTTGCGCGGGTTGTACCACCGGCATTACTGGGAACTGCCGGTGAAGGAGGGCAATGTGATTCTGCTGGTGCCTTCGGAACTCGATCAGGCGCTGGACCTGGATGCGCTGTCGGCGCGTGCCGAGGCGCTGGCACCGCGATTGGGTTATTCGTTGCAGCCGTTGATCAAGGCGATTCGGCCGGCAACTTAGTCGCCAGTGTCGACGCTATCGCGGGCAAGCCCGGCTCCCACAGGCTGAAATGCGCACCCTGCGGAAGCGGGCTTGCCCGCGATAGCGCCATCAGCCGGTTCAGATACCCTTGAACACCCCGGGACGCTTCTCGATCATTGCCCGCACGCCTTCCTTGGCATCCTCGCTGTTGAGCAACTTATCCACCATCGGCGGCAAGGCGGCGGCCGCGACGGTTTCGCCTTCGATGCGTGCCAGGCGTGCCGACATCAAGGTCGCCTGCACCCCAAGCGGTGCCTGGCGGGCGATGCGGCTGGCGAGTTCGATGGCGCGCGGCAGCAGGTCTTCACTCGCCATCACCTCCTGCACCAGGCCCAGGCGCAGGGCGTCATGGGCGTCGAACTCATCGCCGGTGAGCAACCAGCGCATGGCGTTGCCCCAGCCGGCGACCTGATGAAAGCGCAATGTCGCACCGCCAAAAGGAAAGATCCCACGTTGCACTTCCATCTGCGCGAAGCGGGTATTGCTCGCGCACAGGTTGATATCCGCCGCCAGCATCAACTCGATGCCGATGGTCAGGCAGTAACCCTGGGCCGCCACGATCACCGGTTTGCTCACCCTGGGACCGGCGAACACGCCCCACGGATCGCAGCCGCCCAGCGGCGGTTGCCAGCCTCCCGCCATCACGCCGCTGACGTTGGCCAGGTCCAGCCCGGCGGTGAAGTGGTCGCCGTGGGCGAATACCACCGCCACGCGCGCGTCTGCATTTCGATCAAATTCGCCATACGCCAGGCTCAGCTCATTGAGCAGATCCAGGTCGAACGCGTTGCGCTTGGCGACTCGATCCAGGCCCAACAGCAGGACATGACCCTGGAGTTCACGGCTGACGCGGCTGCTGCTGGGTTGATTCATCGGGGGTGCCCTCGGGCGCAATGGAAGGTTTCGGACCAAAGGTGTTGATCGCCAGGTGAACCGTTTAAGCGTTACGACCAACGGGGCCGGGCCTTTGAAAAATAGACCCTTGCGGGCCGCCGCGCAAAGACTGTGACGCAGCGCGGTTTATCGGCACTTTGCGATAAAAAAAGCTCCCTTTTTCAGCTATTTCCGGTATAGTGCGCGCCGGCCTTTAACCGGGCCGCGTTTAGGTAGCGCAATTCCCCGAAGTCAGCTTCGGCTGCACGTCCGCACAGCGGACTCTCCCTTGACGAATCTTTTTCATTCATTCGTTTTCGCAAATCCCCGCCGACAAAGCAGCCAGGGCGACTCTTGAGTCTCAACACGGCATGCGCAGCTTTGGAGCATGGGTCTTTGCGGATGCACTTAGAGGCAGACCCATGACCCAGGAAACCGGCGGCTTCGCCGCTTTTAATCTTAACCCGAATATTCTTGCAGCCGTCGCAGCGACCGGCTACGAAGAGCCTTCGGCGATTCAGCAGCAATCGATCCCGATCATCATGGCCGGCCAGGACATGATTGGCCAGGCGCAAACCGGTACCGGTAAAACCGCCGCGTTCGCCCTGCCTATCCTGCACTGCATCGATCCTGCCAAGCGCGAACCGCAAGCCCTGATCCTCGCGCCAACTCGTGAGTTGGCGCTGCAAGTAGCAACCGCTTTTGAAACCTACGCCAAGCAAATGCCAGGCGTTACCGTTGTGGCTGTCTACGGCGGCGCGCCGATGGGCCCGCAACTGAAAGCTATCCGTAACGGCGCACAGATCGTCGTTGCCACCCCGGGCCGTCTGTGCGACCACTTGCGTCGTGACGAGAAAGTCCTGTCGACCGTGAACCACCTGGTTCTGGACGAAGCCGACGAAATGTTGAAGCTGGGCTTCATGGATGACCTGGAAGTCATCTTCAAGGCACTGCCACCGACCCGTCAAACCGTACTGTTCTCGGCCACCCTGCCACAGTCGATCCGCGCCATTGCCGAGCGCCATCTGCGCGATCCGCAACACGTGAAGATCCAGACCAAGACTCAGACCGTTACCGCGATCGAACAGGCTCACCTGTTGGTTCACGCTGACCAGAAGACCTCGGCTGTATTGAGCCTGCTGGAAGTCGAAGACTTCGACGCCCTGATCATGTTCGTGCGCACCAAGCAAGCGACCCTGGACCTGGCCAGTGCCCTGGAAGCCAAAGGCTACAAGGCCGCTGCGCTGAACGGTGACATCGCCCAGAACCAGCGTGAGCGCGTAATCGACTCCCTCAAGGATGGCCGCCTGGACATCGTTGTGGCAACCGACGTAGCCGCTCGTGGTCTCGACGTTCCACGTATCACCCACGTGTTCAACGTGGACATGCCATACGATCCAGAGTCCTACGTTCACCGTATCGGCCGTACCGGCCGTGCTGGTCGCGAAGGCCGTGCACTGCTGCTGGTGACTCCACGTGAGCGCCGCATGCTGCAAGTGATCGAGCGTGTAACCGGTCAGAAAGTCGCCGAAGTCCGCCTGCCGGATGCCCAGGCCGTTCTCGATGCCCGCATCAAGAAACTGACCAACAGCCTGTCGCCGCTGGTGGCTGATGCTGAATCGACCCACGGCGACCTGCTGGACCGCCTGACCGCCGATATCGGTTGCACCCCGCGTGCCCTGGCTGCAGCGCTGCTGCGCAAGGCTACCAACGGTCAGGCCCTGACCCTGGCAGCGATCGAGAAAGAACGTCCACTGGTGCCGAACAGCGCACCACGCGGTGATCGTCCAGAGCGTTCCGGCGACCGTCCAGAGCGTGGTGATCGTGAGCGTCGTGCTCCGGTTCCATTGGCTGAAGGTCGTGCCCGTTGCCGTACCGCGCTGGGCGCGCGTGATGGTATCGCGGCCAAGAACCTGCTGGGCGCTATCCTCAACGAGGGTGGCCTGGCACGTGAAGCTATCGGTCGCATCCAGGTCCGTGACAGCTTCTCCCTGGTGGAGCTGCCGGAAGATGGTCTGGAGAAACTGCTGGCCAAGCTGAAAGACACACGCGTTGCCGGTAAGCAGCTGAAGCTGCGTCGCTACCGCGAAGATTGATCCGCCCTTGGGCTGATTGATCGCACATAAAAAATCCCCGACTGGTTCGGGGATTTTTTTTGTCGTGCGCTTAGGTATGAAACGCGCCGCGCCAGTGCATGCGCGGGTCCAGAGCGCAAAACCATCGAACGAGATGGGCGCGGTGGCTCGCTATCAGCTGTAGCTGCCAAGCTGCAGAACTTATCGACTTTGGGAAAAGTCCGCGCGTCCAGGCGGCCTTTCTGACTGCTCGCCTCGCTGTACAGCATCTACCCTTGAATGATGTGACATCTATTGATTGCTCTTCAGAAAGAGTCCGTGGCTGCTATGAGTACTAATTATTCCCTGGGTTTTCCACACATAATACCTGCGTCTAATGTCTATTCTTCTACGTTACCGTCAGTCAATTCGATGGTTGAGCGAGGAGGCGGCCGGCGTGATGAAAGTAGCTTGCAACTGACGGAGCGCGATATTGCTTCGAAGGTCGAGGTAATGCGCTCAGGAAGAAGTCTTCCTGCAGGGCCTGTTTCGACTATGAAGATTATCGAAACTTCGAGGCTTGATAAAGTCAGCGATCCAAGGCTCGAAATCAAGAAAGAAGCTACCTCGCCCAACGGCCTGTATGGCGTGAGTTACTCACTTTCCGCGCCAGGACCTGGTTTGAGCAACATCACGTTTCCGATGAGTATCGACGAAGGTCTTCAAAGAAAAAGTGGCAAGGATGCGGGGATTTATTACGCGATGATGTTTGGTGTTAATTCCGCGGAAGGTAAAGCTCTGGGGCGCGGCTATATCGGAATGCAGCCACGCGAGGATGGCAAGGCTCTGATTGTATTTTCTGGATATGGCTCGCATTTCAAGGCGCCGCAAGGCCGCCCCGAGTTTGATGGGATGAAGGGCGCCAGTAATAGCACCCTGGTGGATTTCAAATTTGGGAATAAATATAACCTTACAGTGGAAGTGGATCCTGAAAACCCTCGAAAGTTGAAAGGGTTTATTCAGGATGTCACGGATCCTCATAGGCCCAGGCCCAAGCAACATGTCAAAGATATTTATGTCGATCAGGCGGTTGCGTTATCCGGTAGAGATACAGGGTTTGTCGAGCAGTACGGCGCAAGAATAAATCGAAGCTCGCAAATTGCTACGACTGGCGGCAGTTTTTTTGCGCCCTTTACTCGAGACGAAAAAGGCAGTGTCAAAGTGGGTGAAATCAATAGCATAGGGTTATATGGTAGGTATAAGAACTCGATGACAGGTAATCAACAAGTTACCAAAGAGGCTGGCCAAAGGAAGGAGTTGAAGTTCTCTTTTCACGGCGTTGGTTATGAGAAGAAAGGCTGACAAAACCGCGTCAGCCGAAGCGGTAGATGTCCATGCCCAGCGCCCCCAGGGTGAAACCCTGATGCGCCACGCTGAAAGCGCCACCGGCGCCGCGCGCAAAATACAGCGGTAGCAGATGCTCATCGCTGGGATGGCTGCGCACGGCATTCGGTGCCTGGCGGCGATAGTCGTGCAAGGCGTTTTCATCGTTGGCTGCCAGCTTGTCGACGACCCAGTCGCGAAACTCCAACGCCCATGGCGTGATGGTCTCGGGCCCGGCGCGCCAGTCAAGCTCACCGAGGTTATGGGTGATGCTGCCCGAGCCGATCAATAACACGCCTTGCTCGCGCAAGCTGGCGAGGGCGTGCCCGACGCGGGTCTGCAGGGCAGGGCCCATGCGGCTGGGCAGGGACACCTGCACCACCGGGATATCTGCCGCCGGGTACATCAGCGACAACGGCACCCAGGTGCCGTGGTCAAAGGGCCGGCGCTCATCAATGCGTGCGTTCAGGCCGTCGGCATGCAGCAGTTCGACAATTTCGCCGGCCAATTGCGGGTTGCCCGGCGCCGGGTACTGCACGGCAAACAGCTCGGGGGGAAAGCCGCCAAAGTCGTGCCAGGTTTCGGGTGCGGGGCTGCCGGTGACCAGCAGCTCCTGGCTTTCCCAGTGCGCCGACACCACCACAATCGCCCGCGGTCGTGGCAGTTCGGCAGCCAGACGCTGGAGGGCTGGGCCGCTGGCACCGGGTTGCAGGGCGAGCATGGGCGAACCGTGGGAAATAAACAGGCTGGGGAGCATGGGGAGGGTCCTGAGCGTTAACATGGGCCCATCTTCAATCAGATCATTGATCTAAATCTAATATAAGTTTTAGCACCATTTGATCGAATTTTCGGGGTGATCCATGGAGCCTAAGTTTTGGCAGGAGCGCTGGGCGCGCAATCAGATCGGTTTTCACTTGCCTGAGGTCAACCCTTACCTGCAACGGCACTGGCCGCAGTTGGCCCTCGCGCAGGGCGCCCAGGTGCTGGTCCCCTTGTGTGGCAAGAGCCTGGACTTGATGTGGCTGGCCAGCCATGGGCTGCGGGTACTCGGCGTGGAGCTGTCGGAACAGGCGGTGAAGGCGTTTTTCAGCGAGCAGAACCTGGTGCCGCGCATCACACGGCGCGGCGTCTTCAGCGTGTACCAGGCTGATCTGATCGAGGTGTGGTGCGGCGATTTCTTCGCCCTGGACGCCGAGGCCGTGGCCGATTGCACCGCGCTTTATGACCGCGCCGCACTGATCGCCTTGCCGCCGTTGATGCGCGCGCAGTATGCCGAGCATCTGCACCAGTTGCTGTGTCCAGGTTGCCAGGGGCTGCTGATCACCCTCGATTACGATCAGACGCAAAAGGCCGGCCCGCCGTTTGCGGTGACGGATGACGAGGTCAAGGTGCTGTTCGGCTCGCAATGGACGCTGCGCGTGCTGGAAGAGCAGGACATCCTCGGCGAGAGCTGGAAGTTCGTTCAGGACGGCGTTACGCAGCTGGATGAGCGTGTCTATCAGATGACGATGCGTTGACCAGGCCTGGGTATTTACACCGCTTCGGGTACGCTGCCAGACCTGTGGCGGGGGAGATTGCTCCCGCAGGCGGCCTGGCATCTGGCCGCTACGCGATCCAAATGTGGGAGCCGGGCTTGCCCGCGATGACGATATAAGCGCCCACAAAAAAGGGGCGATCAGATCGCCCCTTCTTGTCTTGCGCCGGCGGTCAGCCGCGACGACGCAGTGCGTCGATACGCTCTTCCAGCGGTGGGTGGCTCATGAACAGGCGGGCCATGCCCTGTTTGATGCCACCGTTGATGCCGAAGGCAGTCAGGCTGTCCGGCATATGCACCGGCAGGCCTTGTTCGGAGCGCAGGTGTTGCAGTGCTGCAATCATCGCCCCGGTACCGGCCAGGCGTGCACCGGCTTCGTCTGCACGGAACTCGCGTTTGCGCGAGAACCACATGGTGATCGCGCTGGCCAGGAAGCCCAGCACCACTTCAGCGAAGATCGTCGCCACGAAGTAGGCAATACCGCGGCCTTCTTCGTTCTTGAAGATCACCTTGTCGACAAAGTTGCCGATGATCCGCGCGAAGAACATCACGAAGGTGTTCACCACGCCCTGAACCAGCGCCAGGGTGACCATGTCACCGTTGGCGACGTGGCCGATCTCGTGGGCCAGCACGGCTTTCACTTCATCGTAGGAGAAGCGTTCAAGCATGCCCTGGCTCACCGCAACGAGTGCGTCGTTCTTGTTCCAGCCGGTGGCAAAGGCGTTGGCTTCATATGCCGGGAAAATCCCGACCTCGGGCATCTTGATCCCCGCCTCGCGGGACAGCTGCTCCACGGTTTGCAGCAACCATTGCTCATGCCGGGTGCGTGGCTGGGTGATGACCTGGGTGCTGGTGCTCATTTTCGCCATCCACTTGGAGATGAACAGCGAGAACAGCGAGCCGGCAAAACCAAAGACGGCACAGAAAACCAGCAGCTGATTGAGGTTCAGGTCAACCCCGTTGGCCGCCATGAACCCGTTGAAGCCGAAAAGGCTCAGGGTGATGCTGGCAATCAGCACGACCGCCAGGTTAGTGGCCAAGAACAGCAGGATGCGCATCATGGTTGTAGAGTTCTCCTCATGCTTAATATGTCGCGTACTGCGGGGTATATAAGGTGCGGCATGGGGTGATTCAACCGAGCGACTATTTCAAACTGTGTCCTACAGCCTGAATGTAGAGTCTTGAAGGGATTTTCCGGCTCGCTAGCCGCGGTTGGATCACTTCGCCGTTGCCTTGCAGCCCTGTAATTATAGGGTGCAAGTGCGAGAACGGGCGCCACAGGTGCCAAGGCTTAGGGCGCGGGTGGAGAAGTGTTGCCAGATACTCGCCGTACGACCGCATGTCGGTCGTACGGCGACATCTACCCTACTGGCGATAGGACTTGAGGAAGTTGCCGATGCGACCAATGGCCATGTCCAGGTCATCCACACGCGGCAGGGTCACCACACGGAAGTGATCCGGCCACGGCCAATTGAACGCCGTGCCTTGCACCACCAGCAGCTTTTCCGACAACAGCAGGTCGAGTACGAATTTCTCGTCGTTGAGGATCGGGCAGACCTTCGGGTCGATGCGTGGGAAAGCGTACAGCGCCCCCATGGGCTTCACGCAGCTCACGCCCGGGATCGCGTTGAGCAGTTCCCAGGTGCGGTTGCGCTGTTCCAGCAGGCGGCCCTGGGGCAGTACCAGGTCGTTGATGCTCTGGTAGCCGCCGAGGGCGGTCTGGATGGCGTGCTGGCTCGGCACGTTGGCACACAGGCGCATGTTGGCCAGCATGTCGATGCCTTCGATATAGCTCTGGGCGTTGTGCTTGGGCCCGGAAATGGCGATCCAGCCAGAACGGAAGCCCGCCACGCGATACGACTTGGACAGGCCGTTGAAGGTCAGGCACAGCAGGTCAGGTGCCAGCGACGCGGTGCACACATGGACGGCGTCATCGTAGAGGATCTTGTCGTAGATCTCGTCGGAGAACACCACCAGGTTGTGCTGGCGCGCCAACTCGAGCATGCCCAGCAGCACTTCCCTGGAGTACACGGCGCCGGTGGGGTTGTTCGGGTTGATGATCACCAGGGCCTTGGTGTTGGGGGTGATCTTGGCCTTGATGTCGGCCAGGTCCGGGAACCAGTCGGCGCCCTCATCGCACAGGTAATGCACCGGGTGGCCGCCGGCCAGGGTCACCGCTGCCGTCCACAGCGGGTAGTCGGGTGCCGGCACCAGCACTTCGTCACCGTTGTTGAGCAGCGCCTGCATGGACATCACGATCAGCTCGGACACGCCATTGCCCAGGTAGATGTCTTCAATACCGACGCCTTCGACCTGCTTCTGCTGGTAGTACTGCATCACCGCCTTGCGCGCGCTGAACAAGCCCTTGGAGTCGCTGTAGCCCTGGGCGGTGGGCAGATTGCGGATCACGTCCTGGAGGATTTCGTCCGGCGCTTCGAAACCAAACGGCGCCGGGTTGCCAATGTTTAGCTTGAGGATGCGATGGCCTTCCTCTTCCAGGCGTTTGGCGTGCTTGAGCACTGGGCCGCGAATGTCGTAGCAGACGTTGGCGAGCTTGTTCGATTTGCTGACCTGCATGGCGATGTGATCCTGAAAATGAACGATCCAGACGGTGTGGACACTACCGTACTGCGAATCCTGCGGGGCCCGCACCCATAAATACGTTTGAATGCCGGTTGCGCGGGTGCCAGACTGGCGTTTTGAAGAGGCGCAATCATACGTGCCGCCTGATCCATGGAAAAGACACAGATCAGGCTTTTTCAGTTGCCGAGGTGTACCGATGGATAAGTTGCAGAAAACCCTTGAAGAGTGGCGGGACATGCTCGATCCCGCGCAGTACCAGGTTTGCCGTCTCAAGGGTACCGAGCGTCCTTTCAGCGGCAAGTACAACGAAACCAAGACAGATGGCGTGTACCACTGTATCTGCTGCAACGAGCCCCTGTTCGATTCCACTACCAAGTTCGATTCCGGCTGCGGCTGGCCGAGCTTCTACGCGCCGATCGCCGAGAGCGCGATGGTCGAGATTCGCGATGTCAGCCACGGCATGATCCGCACGGAAGTCACCTGCGCCAAGTGCGATGCGCACCTGGGCCACGTGTTCCCGGACGGCCCGCCGCCGACCGGCTTGCGTTACTGCATCAACTCGGTGTGCCTGGACCTGGTCCCGCGCTGAGCGATATAGGCCAACGTAAACCCCTGTAGCAGCCCGGCTTGCCGGCGATGGCGTCCGTCAGATCGCTATCGCCGCAAGCCGGGCTGCTACAGGGAAAAGGTGATAGTGGGGTATCAGTGCCGCCAATTAGATTGCACGCAATTTAATTGCCTACTATGTTTACCTTCTTTTCTCCCTATCGAGGCACTGCCATGAGCGACAACCTGCTGAGCATCCCGTGCACCACCATCAAGGGTGAGCAAAAGACCTTGGCCGATTTCGCCGGCAAGGCCATCCTGGTGGTCAACACCGCCAGCAAGTGTGGCTTCACCCCGCAGTACAAGGGCCTGGAGCAGCTCTGGCAGCAGTACAAGGACCAGGGTCTGGTGGTACTGGGCTTTCCCTGCAACCAGTTCGGCAAGCAGGAGCCGGGCAACGATGGCGCGATTTCCGAATTCTGCGAGCTGAACTACGGCGTCAGTTTCCCGCTGTTCAAGAAAATCGACGTGAACGGTACTGAGGCCCATCCCCTGTTCGTGCAACTGAAAAAACAGGCGCCGGGCCTGCTGGGGTCCAAGGGGATCAAGTGGAACTTCACCAAGTTCCTGATTGGCCGCGACGGCCAGGTGGTCAAGCGCTTTGCCCCGACGACCAAGCCCCAGGACCTCACCCAAGAGATTGAAGCCCTGATCAAATGACCGACCTGCCTACCGTGTCCCTGGCCCTGGACGATCAGTTGTGTTTCAAACTGTATGCCGCCTCCCGGGCCGTGACCCGCGCTTATAAGCCGATGCTGGATCAGCTTGGCCTGACCTACCCGCAATATGTGGTGATGCTGGTGCTGTGGGAGTGGTACGAAGTGGCTCCGGCACAACCGACGGTCAAGGCCCTGGGTGAGCGCCTGATGCTCGACTCGGGCACGCTGACGCCGCTGCTCAAGCGCCTTGAGCAGCTCAAGTGGGTCAGGCGCCAGCGCAGCGCCAGGGACGAGCGCGAAGTGCACCTCAGTCTCAGTGATGCCGGTGTGCACCTGCGCGACCAGGCCCATGGCCTCAAGACCCGATTGTTATGTGACAGCGGCATCGACCTGAACCAGGCCGACGCCTTGCGCCACGGCCTGGACCAGTTGCTTGGGCAGATCAGAGACTTGTCGTCGTCGGCACCCACAGGTCCAGCAGGCCCTTGAGTTCTTCGCGGCGAAACGGCTTGGCCAGGTAGTCATTCATGCCCGCTGCCCGGCAACGCTCGCGCTCTTCGGAGAGGGCGTTGGCGGTCAGCGCGACAATCGGCAGGTCCGGCCAGCGTCCGCTTTGGCGGATCTGCCGGCTGGCCTCATAGCCATCCATCACCGGCATGTTGCAGTCCATCAGCACCAGGTCAAAGCGTTGGTCCTCGAGGAACTTGAGCGCTTCGCCACCATGGGCGGCCACGACCACTTCGCACCCCAGCTTGCTCAACATGCCCTTGGCGACCAATTGGTTGACCGGATTGTCCTCCACCAGCAGGATGCGCGCCCGGTGTGCCAGGGGCGCGGCCTCCAACTGGAGGGGGTCGAGGATCAGTTGCGGGTCGCTGCGTAAATTGCGCTGCAGGATCTGGTACAACGCATTGCGGCTCAAGGGGCGCGCCTGTTGCTGCAAGGGCGCCAGCGCCGCCACTTCTTCGCTGGGCATGAAATTGCCATAGGCGGTCACCAGCAGGATCGGTGCGGTAATGGCAGGCCGCAGGCGGAACAGGCATTCCGGACAATCGGTGATCAGCAGGTCCGGGGCCAGGCCACTCAAATCCTCGTCCTGCGAGTAGCAGCGGGGTGTCAGCCCCCAATGCGGCAGCAAGGTGCTGAGCAGTTCCGTCAGGCCACTGCCGGCGCTGGTTATGGCGATGACCTCACCCGCCAGCGGCGCCTGTTGCACGGCGGGCAAATGCAGGGGCAGGGGCAGCTCGGCGCAGAACTGGCTACCAAAGCCGACCTCCGAACTGATGCTCAGACGGCCTTTCATGGCTTCGCACAGGTTGTGCGTCAACGCCAGGCCCAGCCCCGTGCCGCCAAACTG
Organism: Pseudomonas sp. PS01298; assembly: GCF_029959745.1. Lineage (NCBI taxonomy): Bacteria > Pseudomonadati > Pseudomonadota > Gammaproteobacteria > Pseudomonadales > Pseudomonadaceae > Pseudomonas > Pseudomonas sp. PS01298. The sequence continues at coordinate 51,842 of NZ_JASCPP010000023.1, forward strand.
GCGGGTGATGCCCGCGCCGGCTTGGGTGAAGGGCTGGAAGATTTTCACCTGGGCTTCCTGCGCAATGCCGATACCGGTATCACACACTTCGATGCGCACCCGGCCATTCAGGGCGCTGAGGCGCACATCCACGCGACCGAAACGGGTGAACTTCAACGCATTCGACAGCAAGTTGCTGACGATCTGCCGCACGCGCGTCGGGTCGCCCAGCACCTGGGCGGGAAACTGCGGGTCGATCAGACAGGTCAGCTCGACGCTGGGCGCCGCATTCTGCGACAGCAGGTTGGCGGTGTCTTCGACCAGCGAGCCCAGGTCGAACGGGATCACCTCCAGCTCCAACTGGCCGGCGTCGAACTTGGACAGGTCGAGGATATCGTTGAGCAACTCCACCAGCACCTTGCCCGAGTCATGGGCGATCGACAGTTGCTGGCGCTGCTCGGCGTTCAGCGAGCTGTCCAGTGACAGCGCGATCATTCCCAGCAGCCCATTGAGCGGGGTGCGGATTTCATGGCTCATGTTCGCCAGAAACGCCGCGCGGGCCTGGGCCATGCCCAGGGCGGTCATCTTCGCCGCTTCCAATTCTTCGTTGGACTGGCTCAGGCGCTGGTTGCTCGCCTTGAGTTCAAGGGTGCGCGCGGAGACGATGTTTTCCAGTTGCCCCAAGTATTCGGTCAGTCGGTCTTCGGCATGCCGGCGTTGCTGGATCTCCGTCTCCATGTTTTCAAATTGCTGGTTGGCCACGCTGACCAGCACACCGATCTCGTCGTGTTCATGCCCGGCTGGGCAGTCCAGGCGGGCGTGCCGGCGGTTGCTCAGCTCGCGAATGACGCGTACCAGTGGCTGGGTCAGCATCACGTAGAAGAGGGCCAGGAGAATGCCGGTCAGCAGCAGGCTACGGGCAAACCCGTTGAGCAGGGTGATCTCGGCACGGTGCAGGAAACGGCTGCCGAAAGCGTAGGTGTCCACGTCCAGACGCAGCACGCCGAGGGATTCGTTGGGCATATGGCTCAGGTACAGCCGGTCTTCGAACTGACGGTTGGCGCCAAACAGGAAATCGCTGATGGGGCGGTAGGGGCTTTCCATGCGCGGCCGCTCGACATCGGCCAGTACCACGCCGTTGTTGTCGATCAACTGCGCGTGAATGATCGCGGGGGAGTGCAGCAGGCCCAGGGTCAATTCCTGGGCCAATTCGGCGTCAATGTTATAGGCAATACGCGACGTAGGATTATGGCTGATTTCGATCAGCGAGCGTATTTCACGGTTGATGGATGCGTCTTCGCTGGCATAATCAATGCCGATTTGGATCAGGCTGAGCAAGGTTCCCAAGACGAAACCGACCAGCACAGTCAATCTGGCTTGTTTATAAGACAAGCGGTGGGCGAACTTGATATCCATCGAGTGTTGAACCACTTCACGTTTCCCTTCGCCCGGCAAGCATAGCTGAACATCCACAGGCTCTGGCTTGCCGGCATGAATCGTTTTTTACGCGGCCTCGTGCGATCCGCCGCAGGGTTGCCAATACGCCATCTTTTGCAAGAACTTGCCAGAGGAATAATCGTGGATTCTCGACTGAATGCTTTTCTTGAGCGGGCCGACGCAGTACTCGCCCGCCTTGAACCCTTGTTGCCCGCGCCACGCCAAGCCATCGACTGGAACCAGTGCCTTGCCGCCCGTTGGCAGCGCGAAGGTCGCACCGGCTTCCTGTTGCCACTGGAGGTGAGCCTGGACATGCGCCTGTCCGACCTGATCGGCGTGGACAAGCAACGCGAACAACTGGCCCGCAACACCCAGCAATTCATCGACGGCCTGCCAGCCAACCACGCGCTGCTGTGGGGTTCGCGCGGCACCGGCAAATCGTCGATGGTGCGTGCCTTGCTGGCCCAGCATGCCAAGGCCGGCCTGCGCCTGATCGAAATCGAGCGCGATCACCTGGCCGACCTGCCACGGGTGGTCGAGCAACTGGTCAAGCTGCCGCAGCGCTTTATCCTGTTCTGCGACGACCTGTCGTTCGAGGCCGGCGAGGGCGATTATCGCGTACTCAAGAGTGTGCTGGATGGTTCGCTGGAACAGGCTCCGGAAAACGTGCTGCTGTACGCCACGTCCAACCGTCGCCACCTGGTACCGGAAAACCAGAGTGACAACGACAACTGGAAACGCGTGGACGGTGAGCTGCATCCGAGCGAGGCGGTGGAAGACAAGATTGCCTTGTCCGACCGTTTTGGCCTGTGGCTGTCGTTCTACCCGTTCACGCAAGAGCATTTCCTGGACGTGGTCGAGCACTGGATCGGCGAGCTGGCGAATAAAGCCGGTTTGCAGTGGCAGCGCGATGAGGCGCTCGACATACTCGCCGTTCGCTGGGCGACCGGGCGCGGCAACCGCAATGGCCGCTGCGCGTACCAATTTGCCCGTTACTGGGTAGGCCTCAAACTGCTGGAGCGTCAGCCATGATCGATCTACAACACGCCGGCACCGGCCTCGACGGCTACGCGATGCTGTGTGCGCAGCTGGAATCGCTGCTGGCCGATGAGCGCGATTTCATCGCCAACAGTGCGCAGTTTTCGGCGTTTCTGTTTAACCAGCTGGACGACTTGAACTGGGCCGGCTTTTACCTCAACCGCAATGAAGAGCTGGTGCTGGGGCCGTTCCAGGGGCAGATCGCGTGTGTGCGTATTCCGTTCGGTCGTGGTGTGTGCGGAGCGGCGGCGTCGTCGCGCCAGACCCAGCGCGTCGAGGATGTCCACGCGTTTCCCGGGCATATCGCCTGTGACAGCGCCTCCAACAGTGAGTTGGTGGTGCCGCTGGTCAAGGGCGACAGGCTGATTGGCGTCCTCGACCTCGATAGCCCGTCCCTGGCACGCTTTACCGAGCAGGACCAGGCGGGTATCGAACAGCTGGCGGCGATCTTCCTGCGCTTGACCGACTGCTGATCAACGAGGGGGCGGATGCCGCCCCCTTATTGACTCTCCAGCTCCTGCAACTGCACCTGCAGCAGCCGTTCCAGCTCCAGCATCAGTTTTTCCAGGGCTTTCACCTGCGTGTCGATCAGGGGGCGGTCAGCATCCTGCGCGCACACCTGTTCGAGGCTTTCGCATTGCGAAGCCAGCGTTCGGGCTTGAACGATGCGGGCAGCGCCCTTGATCTTGTGCGCCTGTTCGCTGATGTCCCGGGATGAAGCCTGGGCGGCTATCAAGGCGAGCAATTCCTGGCGATCGCGACGACTGCTGCTCAGCAACTCCTCCAGCAGGCGTCGGCTCATCTGCGGATCGCCGCCGGTCAAGGCCTCGAAATTACCCAGGTCCAGGATCAGGCCGGCCGAGCGCGGACTGATCTGCGCCAGTTGCCGCTCCAGCGCGGTGAGGCTGATGGGTTTGAACAGGCAATCGTTCATGCCTGCCTGGGCGCAGCGCTGTTTCTCCTCGGGTTGGGCGTTGGCGGTAAAGCCCAGTACGACACAGGGCATCAGTTGCTCGCGCTGCTCGTACTCGCGGATCGAGCGGCTCAACTCGTAGCCATTCATGATGGGCATGTTGCAGTCGGCTATCACCAGGTCGAAGTGCTCCTGGCGCCAGGCCTGGAAACCGGCCGAGCCGTTGTGGGCGGCGGTGAACTGGTGGCCCAGGTAGCCAAGCTGCTGGCACATCAACAGCCGGTTCGCCGGGTGATCGTCCACCACCAGGACATTCAGCACGGGCGCCGTCGCGGGGGCCTCGGGCTTGAATTCGTCCACCGACAGCACCGGCTGCAGGCGCGTCATCTTCAGGTTGACGTACACCTGGGTGCCGACCATCGGCACGCTGCTCAGGCTCAGTTGGCCGCCCATCATCGCGCACAGGCTGCGGCAGATCACCAACCCCAGGCCCGCGCCGCTCCTCGCCAGGTGCCCGGAGTTGTCGGCCTGGGCAAAGGGTTCAAACAGGCGCATCTGATCGTCACGGCTGATGCCGATGCCGGTGTCTTCGACCACCAGTTTCATCTCGATCTGCTGCGGCAGTTGGGTGGGTAACACCTCGACCTTGATCTTTACCTGGCCTTGCTCGGTGAACTTGATCGCGTTGCTGACCAGGTTGGACAGCACCTGCTTGAAGCGCAACGGGTCGATCAAGACTTCGGTGGCGTCCAGCTCGGGCTTGAACTCCAGCAACAGGCTGAGGGTTTTCTGCCGGGCGAGGCCATCAAACACGCGCACCACCGACTCGATCACTTCCCGCAGGTTGACGCGTTCGGGCGCCAGGCTCAGGCGGCCGGATTCGATACGGGCGATATCGAGGATATCGCCGATCAGCTCCAGCAGGTCCTTGGCCGAGTTGTACGCCACTTCGATGGCCGGGCGATCGAGATGACCCTGGTCGGCTCGCTTGAGGGTCAGCTCGAGCATGCCGATCACGGCGTTCATCGGCGTGCGGATTTCGTGGCTCATGGTCGCGAGGAAGGTGCTCTTGGCCCGGTTGGCTTCGTCGGCACGCTCCTTGGCGGCGCGCAGTTCGTCGAACAACTGGCGTCGTTCGCTGATGTCGATCCAGCCGCCGATGATGCCCTGGACCTCGCCGACGGAGTCGCGGTACGGCAGGATCCAATGGTAGATCGTCAGTTTTTTCTCGCGAATGTGCAGGGTGCGGTCGAGGATCAGCGGGTTGCCTTCGGACACCACGCGCTTGTAGTCGGCATGGTATTGCGCCGCCTCCGCCGCCATCGCCGTGCTGATCTGCAGCGCGCTTTTGCCGATCACCTCCTCGCGCTTGACGTCGAACACCTGCAGGTAACTGTCGTTGCAGGTCTGCAGCAGGCCCTTGCGGTCGCGGACGTAGATCGGGTGCGGGGTTTCGTTGACCAGCGCACGCATGAACTCGAACTGATCATTGAGCGCGCGCTCCGCCATCCTGCGGTGCTTGATCTGGCGGCGCATATAGGCGTTCCAGCCCAGGGAAATCAGCAAAAGCAGGCCGGTGCCGATGATGATGCGGGCAATCAGTTGATGGTAGTCGCGCCAGTAACTGTCGGAGGCCGCGGTGTAGCCGCGCCAGCGACTGTTGATCACCCCCAGCTCATCCGGGGCGATGCTCAGCAGGGCCTTGTCGAGAATCGAGGTGAGTTCGGTGGCGCTGCGTGCTGTCGCCAGCGCAAAAGTGGCAGGGGTGGTGCCGATGCTGGAACTGATTTGGAGCTTGTCCTGGAACATCGGCGAAGACAGGAAGTAATTGGCGACCACCAAGGTATTCACTGCGCCGTCCACATTGCCTTGCACCAGCAATTCGGCCGACTTGAAGGTGTCGCCGGTTTCTACCAGCTGGATCCTGGGAAAGTTGTCGCGCAGGAATGCTTGCAACGGGCTGCCCTGGGTCACCGCCAGCCGCTTGCCTTGCATTTCCTCAAGACTGCTGGGGGCCTGGCCATCCTTGCGCGTCAACATGACGTAGGAGTTTTCCAGGTAGGGGCGACTGAAGTTCAACTGGGCTTCGCGCTCGACGCTGGGGATGACCGCCCCGATGATATCGGCCTTGCCCGCCTCGACCTGATTGATCATCACGTTCACATCACGTTCGCGCTGGACGTCGAAGCGCAAGCCGGTGCGCAGGCGAACCAGTTCCAGCAAGTCGGCGGCGATGCCGCGAAAATTCCCGTCGGAGTCAAAAAACGTCAGCGGTGCAAAGGTTTCGTTCACGATCACCTTGACCACCGGGTTGTCCCGCAGCCAGCGTTCTTCGCGCAAAGTCAGTTGCAGTTTCTGGTCGGTCAGCAGGATGTCGCTGCCGGCGCTCCAGCGCTTGGCGATCGTTTCACGTTCGCTGGTGGGCACCGCGCGCAAGACTTCGTCGACGATGCTCAGCAGGGTGTGCTGGTGCTGGGGCATCGCGAAGCTGAACCCATAGGCTTCATGCTTGCCGAAGTTCGCCATCCGCACGTTCTTCAGGTAGCCCTTGTTGATCATGTAATGCGTGGAAATGGTATCGCCGAGAAAAACGTCGGCCTGTTCGAAGGCCACCGCGTTCAGCGCATTCTGATACGAGGGGTAGGCACGGATGATCGCCTTGGGGTACAGCTTTTCCACCTCACCCAGGGGCAGGTAGTGGTAGACCAGTGCCAGGCGCATTCCGGCCAGGCCCTCGCTGAGGCTACGGGTTTCGCCTTCGCGGGTTACCAGCACCGGCCGGTCCACGGCGTACGGCTCTGACAATGCCAGGTGGGGGTTTGCCGCCTCAAAGCTGTTGGAGGAGCCCAGCAAGTCGATCTCCCCGGTTTCAAGGGCGCTGATCGCGGCCTCTCGGGAGGGATAGCGCAGGACCTTGACCGGCAGGGCCAGCGCCTTGGCGAGCAGGCCGGCGTAGTCGGCGGTGAGTCCTTCATAGTCGCGCCCACTGGACGTGAGATCGAAGGGCGGGTAGTCAGGGAAAGCGGTGCCCAGCACCAACTCGCGTTTGTTCTGTAGCCATTGGCGTTGGGCTTTGTTCAGGCGGTTTTCCAGTGGTACGTAGCTCGCGCGGCTCAGCAGGTTGAAATGTTCCGGGCCAGTTTGAGGGGTTGCGGGCACGACGGCGCTGAAGCACAAGCCGGCACTCAATATAATCAGATAGTCCTTTATACACCTGGGCATCCGTTTTCTCACACTAGCGCGTTTCGTTTTGCCATCTCGATAAGTTCTACCAAGGACTTGGCTTGAAGTTTCTGCATCAGCCTCTTTTTATAAGTGCTTACAGTTTTATTACTCAGAAACATACCCTTGGCTATTTCCTTGTTGGTGCGGCCTTGTGCAAAAAGTTGCAATACCATCAACTCGCGGTCATTGACTGCCTTGAACAGTTCAAGCTCCTGGGTATCCACGCCGTCTGCACCGTGGGAGTTCAAGGCCTGGCTGGGAAAGTAGTTGTAGCCGGACAATACGGCGCGAATGGCGCTCAGCAGTTCGCTCAGGTCGCCTTCCTTGCACACGTAGCCGTCGGCGCCCGAGCGCATGCAGCGCGTAGCGAACAGGGTGGGGGATTGGGCGGTCAGGACCAGGGTTTTCATCGAGGTATTCATGGCGTTGAATCGGCACAGCACCTCGAGCCCATCGAGTTTCGGAATGCTGATGTCCAGGATGATCAGGTCCGGCAGGCATTCGCGGACCATTTGTATGGCGTCGCACCCGTTGTCCGTTTCGCCGACGACTTCGTAACCTTCGTGTTCCAGCAACATCCTGATGGCCAGCCTTATAACCGGGTGGTCATCGATAATAAAAACGGTGTTCATAATCACATTCCATGCAAGTGCAAATAAAGCGGGCACATTAGCTCAGAAGTTGAGGGGGGAGCATGAACTCGAGGGGGCATAGATATAAAACAGGAAAGTTCCTACATTAAAAAAGGTAATAGCCTACTGGTCGCTAAGGCTTCGAGAGTCGGGTGGTCAGCGATTCAGCGGCGCGCCGCCCGAATCGTGGTGCCGGGGATTTAACGGCCCTTATACGTGTGCTTTTCGACGGTTTATATGTTTTAAGTCCTACACGTTTAAGCGGGGCAATGAGTGGGTCAAGCGTGAAAACTCATCTTTGTTCAACGGCTTTGATAAGTAGCCGAGTAAGGGCAGCCCACGCTCCCGGGCTTGCTCGTGCAGGGTCGATAATTCAGCTTCCGGTAGCCCGCTGAGCAGGATGGCGGCGCTGATAAAACGTCGGCGGCTGGCGATTTCGATCAATTCGAGCCCCGGCAGGTCCGGCAGGCACTGGTCGCAGAGGAGGATATCGAAAGGGCTGTCGGCCAGCGTCATCAAGCGGATTGCCTGTTCGGCGTTTTCCGCCGGGGTCAGTTGCTCGAAACCGAAACTCTTGAGCAGGCACTGGGTGGCAAGCAGCTGGAACGGATGGTCCTCCACCACCAGGATGCGTAGGGGGTAACTGGGCATAGAAGGCACACAGTGAGTCAAGCGTCGATGGGGGGCACGTAGGAACGGTTCGCCAGGTTGGCCCGGAGTGCGCGCGATTATTCCTCGTGTGGTTGTGCGAATTCGATCAGGCCGCTCTGTTACCGTCGTAGGCAGATTCTGTTCAGGCAACAGGCGGCGTGATCGGCGGGGTTATTGGGGGCTGGAGCGTCCCGTCATCTCCCGCGCCATTTCGGTGGCATAGCTGTCGGTCATGCCGGCGATAAAGTCGATCATGCGCAGGAACGAAGCGTGCAACGGCCACGCAGGGTTCGGCGCGTTGTTGCCCAGCAGGTCGAGAATGCGCCGGTTCTTGAAGGACGGGGTCCGCCCGCCATGCTGCTCCAGGGCTGCGCCGCAAAAGGCGTTCAGGAGGATCTCCAGAGTGGTGTAGGCACCAATCTCATGCAGGGTCTTGCGTTTGTCCTGGAAGATTTTCTTGCGCGCCATGTCCTTGGCATCCAGTACGCAGCGCTTGGCCGGGCCGTGCATGTGCTCGACCAGGTCGCCGGGCAAAGTCCCGGCCAACAGGGCGTCCTGCTGTTCGACGAAGGCCCGCGCCGCGGCATTGGTCAAATGCTCGATGGCCTTGCCGCGCAGAATCGCCAGCTTGCGCCGACGCGAGTCCTGGGAGCCCAGTTGCCGATAGGTCTGCGGCAGGTCGTCGCCCACCAGGTCGAGCAGCAGCGACTCGACCTCGGCGTATTCCAGCAACTCCATTTCCAGGCCGTCTTCCAGGTCGATCAAGGCGTAGCAGATGTCGTCCGCCGCTTCCATCAGGTAAACCAGCGGGTGACGCGCCCAGCGTTGTTCTTCGAGCTGCGGCAGGCCGAGCTTGTGGGCGATCTGTTCGAGGATCGGCAGTTCGCTCTGGTAGCAGCCGAACTTGTGCTTCTTGTAGCCCAGGGAGTCGGCGTGGCGGGCGGTCCAGGGGTATTTGAGGTAGGTGCCCAGGGTCGCGTAGGTCAGCCGCGTACCGCCATCGAACTGGTGGTATTCAAGCTGGGTGAGCACGCGAAAGCCTTGGGCGTTGCCCTCGAAATTAAGGAAGTCATTGCGCTCGGCGGTGCTCATGTCATCCAGCCAGCCGCGTCCGGCAGCTTGCTGGAACCAGTGGCGGATGGCGTCTTCGCCGGAATGCCCGAACGGCGGGTTGCCGATGTCATGGGCCAGGCAGGCCGATTGCACGACCATGCCCAGGTCGCTCGGATCACACCAGTCGGGCAGGGCGCTGCGCAGGGTTTCACCGACGCGCATGCCGAGGGAGCGACCCACGCAGCTGACTTCCAGGGAATGGGTCAGGCGCGTGTGGATGTGGTCGTTGCTGGACACCGGGTGAACCTGGGTCTTGCGGCCGAGGCGGCGAAACGCGCCGGAAAAAATAATTCGGTCGTGGTCTTTGTGAAACGGGCTGCGGCCCAATTCTTCCGGGCTGTGCAGGGGCTTTCCAAGACGTTCGCGGGTAAGCAGGGTGGGCCAATCCAAGGCGGGTACTCTCCGTACGGTGAATGTCCCTCCCAGCTTCCCGGTTCAGCGAGGCCTGGGCAAGCGAAAATCTACAACCCGGCTGCGTCGATATCGATTAACAGCAAGCGCTGACCGTTATCGAAGAATTGTCCGGCGGTGAGGCAATACTGGTTGGTGGTGGCGTCGCGGTAGGTCGAGGACAAGGTCAGGCGGCGTTCTTCCCAGCCTTCGGCCAGCAAGTGATAAAAATACGGGCGCCAGGACCAGTTATGGCCCAGGTAGCGGCTGTCGGCTTGCCAGGCGTCCTGGCGCCACTCGAAGTTCGGTGTCAGTTGGGTGCCATGGCGGTCGCACTGATAAAAACGCAACAGCCAGGGAAAGTCCGGCAATTGTGGCAGCTCGCCCAGCGGTGCCTGACCCTGGGCCCAGGCCTGCAGGATCTTCATCAGCTCGGCCAATTGCTGGCGCAGTTGCATGACGCGCCCGCGTTCCGCGAGTTTCTGTTGCACATACGCCGCGCGCAGGTGCGCAAAATGCGCCACGAAGGCGTCGGTGGCAAACCAGTCCAACTGCGCCTGCGCGAACAGGTAGCCCTGCACATAGCGCGAACCGCACTCCAGGGCGAAATTCAACTGGGCTTCGGTTTCCACGCCTTCGGCAATGATCCAGCAGCCGGTTTTTTCCGCCATCTGCGCCAATGCGCGCACCACTTCACTGCTCGGCCCACCCTTGGCAGCTTCCTGGAACAGACGCATGTCGAGCTTGAGAATATCCGGCTGCAACGCCAGCACCCGGTCGAGTTGGGAATAGCCGGCACCAAAGTCGTCGATGGCGATGCGCGCGCCCGCCTCGCGATAGCGCGCCACCACCTGGGCCAGGCGCTGGATATCGCCGCCCAGCTCAGTGATCTCGAACACGATGCGCCGTGGGTCGACGCCATGCAGGTGGATCTGCTTCAGGCTCGGCAGGGCCTGGCCCGGGCGCAGGCGATTGATCCAGCGCGGCGAGATGTTCAGGCTCAGGAACCAGTCTTCGGGGGCCTCATGCAAACGGCTCAGCGCATTGTCGCGAATCTGCCGGTCGAGGCGGCGCAAGCTCACGCCCGGCGTGCGCGGATCGGCGAACAGCGGGCCGACGGACTGCAAGCGCCCATCCGCCTGGCGCAGGCGGCCGAGGGCTTCGACGCCGGCGATACGGCCCGTGGCGGTGTCGATGAACGGTTGGAAGCAGGCGAGCGGTTGCCCGTCGATCACGGGGCCTCCTTAGATGCGTTGCCGAAAAAAAGGCCCGGCCCTCGAAAACGAGGACCGGGCCGTTTCTGTTAGCAAGAATGCAGCCAGCTGGCTCAGCTTTTGCGCGAACTGCCCTGCATGGCCAATTTGATCAGCGGGATCAGGCCGGCACCGAGGCGCACCAGGCGCGTCAGGCTGCTGATCCCGCCGCCCTTGGCGCCTTTGCCGGTAAAGAAGCCCATCAGCGTGACGGCGGCCACGCCCCACAGCGGCGCGTGCTTGATGCCCAACCCGCCCTGGAAGCTCTGGCCCATGTTGCGCACCTTGTTCAGAGGCACCATCAGTTGCTGGGACTCATGGCGGATCTCCTGGCGGTGCATCTCCATGCGCAGGCGAATCAACGCCTTGCGCATTTCCCGGCGCGAGGTTTGCTGGATTTCATTCGAGCTCATGGCAGCAGGCGCTCCCGATCATTGGCCAACTCTTCGAGGGTGGCGTGGAAGGGCGTGGACTCATCGAACACTGCCGCTTTCAAGCGCACCCCGCAGAAGGCGGCGGCCAGGCTGTAGAAGACGCACAGGCAGATGATCCCGGTGAGGCGGTAACCGGTATCCCACACGAGGATCATCACCAATGTCGACAGCCCCACCAGCAACAGCAGGGCAAACACCAGCGCCAGGCCGGCAAACAGCAGCAGGCTGACAGTGCGCGCCTTCTGCTCCTGCAATTCGATGCCAAACAGTTCGACATGGCTGTGCAGCAAGCCCAGCACGGCCGCGCCCAGACGTCGAGAGGTTGTGCCCGTGGACGAGCTGCTTTCGCCGATAGACATGATTTAGCGCCTTGTAGCCAGCAGACCGATCAAGAAGCCCACACCGGCAGCGATACCGACGGACTGCCATGGGTTGGCCTGGACGTAATCCTCGGTGGCCGTGACCGCCGCCTGGCCGCGTTCGCGCAGGGACTCTTCGGTCAGTTGCAGGGTTTCACGGGCCTTGAGCAGGCTCTCGTGGATCTTGCTGCGCAGCTCATCGGCCTGGTCGCCGGCCAGGACCTTGGTGTCGTCCAGCAACCGTTCGGTGTCACTGACCAGGGTTTGGAAATCCGCCATCAGTATTTCTTGAGCAGTCTTTGCAGTTCTTCTGGCCATGGTTATCTCCGTGATTGGCTGATCGGTACGTGTGTTTTCGAGTCACCGGCATCGGTGAAGGTTCAGTTCAATTGTGTGGTACAGCTTTTGCTTTGCCTTGGTGCGCACGCCCCGGGGCCTGCGCTGAATCTGGGCGGCCTGAGGCCAATGCCTTGAAAAACCTTACCCTAAATCACTCAAACCCGCGGAAAAACCCTGTCGGCAACGGCCTGTTGTGTTAATCGCTGCGCTAAAGCGGTTCATGCCCTCTGAAGAGGGGTGGGACCGGTGGTGCCAATTTAGTGCGCGAAACGCTGGCTTGAACCGCTTTGGTGCTTTTTGCCTTTAATGCAGGCCTGCCCACCCCCATGGAAAATTTGCAAAGCGCGGTGGATACCCTTGTCCACAGTTCCAACACCCTGTTCATCCTGATCGGTGCGGTCATGGTCCTGGCCATGCACGCCGGCTTCGCGTTCCTGGAAGTCGGCACCGTGCGCCAGAAGAACCAGGTCAACGCCTTGTCGAAGATCCTCAGCGACTTCGCCATCTCGACCCTGGCCTATTTCTTTATAGGCTATTGGATCTCCTACGGTGTGAGCTTCATGCAACCGGCGGCGGTAATCAGTGCCGACCACGGCTATGGCCTGGTGAAGTTCTTCTTCCTGCTGACCTTCGCCGCGGCGATCCCGGCGATCATCTCCGGTGGCATCGCCGAACGCGCACGATTTGTTCCGCAACTGTGCGCCACCGCGCTGATCGTTGCGTTCATCTACCCGTTTTTCGAAGGCATGGTCTGGAACGGCAATTTCGGCTTGCAGGCCTGGCTGCTTGCGACCTTCGGCGCCAGCTTCCATGACTTCGCCGGGTCCGTAGTGGTACACGCCATGGGCGGCTGGCTGGCGCTGGCGGCGGTGCTGCTGCTGGGCCCGCGCAACGGCCGTTATCGTGACGGGCGGCTGGTTGCGTTTGCACCGTCGAGCATTCCGTTCCTGGCGTTGGGCTCCTGGATCCTGATCGTCGGCTGGTTCGGCTTCAACGTGATGAGCGCGCAAACCCTCAATGGCGTCAGTGGCCTGGTGGCGGTCAACTCGCTGATGGCCATGGTCGGCGGCACCGTGGCCGCGCTGGTGATCGGTCGCAATGACCCAGGCTTCCTGCACAACGGCCCGCTGGCCGGCTTGGTGGCGATCTGTGCTGGCTCCGACCTGATGCACCCGGTGGGCGCGCTCGTCACCGGTGTCGTCGCCGGTGGCCTGTTTGTGTGGTGCTTCATTGCGGCCCAGGACCGCTGGAAGATCGATGACGTGTTGGGTGTGTGGCCGTTGCACGGCCTGTGCGGCGTGTGGGGCGGCATTGCCTGTGGCATCTTCGGCCAGACCGCACTGGGTGGGCTGGGCGGCGTGAGCCTGATCAGCCAGTTGATCGGCACCGCCCTCGGTGTTGTGGTCGCGCTGGGCGGCGGCCTGTTGGTGTACGGCGTGATCAAGCGCCTGCACGGGCTGCGCCTGAGCCAGGAAGAGGAGTATTACGGCGCCGACCTGTCGATCCACAAGATCGGCGCGGTCAGTCAGGATTGATCGGCGCCGCGTCGTCGCTGGGCGCCTGCGAGTAAAACCCGTGCAGCAGGCGATAGCGGTTGTGCCGGACCTCGTCGACCCGCGCCTGTACCTGTTGGTCGGGCAAGCCGAGCATCACCAGGGCGTGGGAGGCGAGCATCAGGCTCGACTCCAATAGCTCGGGCACCACCTCGCTGGCGCCCGCGGCTTTCAATTCGGCCAACTGGCTGTCATCGCGGGTGCGCACCAGGATCGGCACGTCGGGGTTGATCCGCCTTGCCTCTTTGAGCACCACCAGGGCCACATCGCTGTTGTCCACCGCAATCACCACCAGGCGTGCGCGCTCCAGGCCGACAGCGCTGAGCAGGGCGCCACGCCGACAGTCGCCATAGTGCACGCTGCTGTCTTCGGTGGCCGCTTCCTGTACGCGTTCCGGGTCGTCATCCAGGGCGATAAAGGCTTGCTGTTCGTGCCGCAGGAACCGCCCGATGGATTGCCCGACCCGGCCATAGCCACAGATCACTGCGTGCCCGCGCAATTGGGCGTTGAGGGCGGTGATCGCCTCCAGTTGCACTTGCTGGTTGGGCTTGCGGTGCAGGCGCAGCGCGACGGCCGGCGCGGCGCGCAACAGCAGCGGAGTGAGCAGCATCGAGCAGAACGTGGCGGCGAGCAGCAGGCCGTTGAATTCATCCGGGATCAACCGGCTCTGCTGCATCTGCGCCATCAATGCAAAACAGAACTCGCCGCCCTGGGCCAGGGCCAGGCCGCTGCGCCAGGCGGTCTCACCGTCACTGCCGCGCCATTTGACCAGGGCGGCGACCACGCACGCCTTGACCAGCATGAGTGTGAGGGTGAAACCGAGGATCAGCAGGCTATGGCTGACGAACAGTTGCAGGTCGATCAGCATGCCGATGCTGACAAAAAACAGCCCGAGTAAAATGTCGCGGAACGGGCGGATATCCGCTTCGATCTGATGGCGGTAATGGCTTTCGCCCAGCAGCATCCCGGCGAGGAACGCACCGAGGGCCGGAGACAGCCCCAACAGGTGCGTGAGCCAGGCGGTGAGCAGCACGATCACCAGCGCCAGCAGCACAAACAGCTCGGCCGAATGGGACGCGGCCACCTCACGAAACAGGCGCGGCAAGAGCCAGCGGCTGGCAAACAGCAGGCCGACGAACAGCACCACGGTCTTGCCCAGGGTCAGCGGCAGCGCCCAGTACCAGGCTTGCTCGCTGCTGCCGGCAAACACCGGCACCAGGGTCAGCAGCAACACCGCCACCACGTCCTGGAACAGCAGCACACCAATCGCGTTCTGGCCGTGGCTGCTGAAGATTTCCCCGAGGCTGGTCAGTTCCTTGCTGACGATAGCGGTGGACGACAACGCCAGCCCGGCACCGAGCAACAGCGCAATGCCCGGCGCCACCCCCAGGACCATCAACAAACCACCCAGCAGCGCCCCGCAGCCCAACACCTGCAAGCTGCCCAGGCCAAACACCACGCGGCGCAGGGCGAGCATCTTGGTCAGGGAAAACTCGAGGCCCAGGGAAAACAGCAGGAACACCACCCCCAATTCGGCGAGGTCGGGCAGCTCTTCGCTGTCGTTGACCCAATCCAGCGCAGTGGGCCCCACGGCCAGGCCCACACACAGGTAGCCCAGCACCGGCGGCAATTGCAGGCGGCGAAACAGCGCAATCACCACCAGGGATGAGGCCAGAATGATCAGCAGGTTGGCAAACACACGCATCTCCGTTGCAGGTGGCGGACAAAAAGCCGCGAGAATCGCTGAATCAGTTATAGGCCATGCTGACCTGGGTCAGGTGTTTCTGTGGCCGATTGGATTTCAAGTGGCAAGCGAGGGTTGTTGTGGCAGGCAGGGCCGGTTGTGGTGAGGGGGACTTATCGTGGCTGGCGAGTCTGTAGTGGAGGGCAGTCTTCCTGTGGTGAACGGGCTTCCTGTGGCGAGCGGGCTTGCCCCGCGTTGGGGCGCGCAGCGGCCCCGAAACGTATCGCCCCATTTGTGTCTGGATGAGCGTGGAGGCCTTACTGGGGCCGCTGCGCAGCCCCACGC
>NZ_JASCPP010000240.1:0-648 GCF_029959745.1 Pseudomonas sp. PS01298
ACCACGTCTTTCATCGCCTCTGACTGCCAAGGCATCCACCGTATGCGCTTCTTCACTTGACCATATAACCCCAAGCAATCTGGTTATACTGTGAAGACGACATTCGCCGAAAATTCGAATTTCTCAACTAAGAGAACTCACAAATTTTACCTTAGCCTGATCCGTTACCAGTGAAAGTAACGTTCAGTCTATCTTTCTATCACATACCCAAATTTTTAAAGAACGATCTAATCAAAGACTAGAAATCAATATTCATTAGTGAATATTCATTTCTAAACTCTAACAGCAGAAGCAGTTAATGGTGGAGCCAAACGGGATCGAACCGTTGACCTCCTGCGTGCAAGGCAGGCGCTCTCCCAGCTGAGCTATGGCCCCATAACAAAATTGGTGGGTCTGGGCAGATTCGAACTGCCGACCTCACCCTTATCAGGGGTGCGCTCTAACCAACTGAGCTACAGACCCAATTTCGAGCGCGTAACTGATTAGCTAAGAGCTATCAGCTTGGAGCTTAAAGCTGCTTCTATCGTCTTCTTCAATGAATCAAGCAATTCGTGTGGGAACTTATGGAGCAGCTGATGTCGTCGATTAAGGAGGTGATCCAGCCGCAGGTTCCCCTACGGCTACCTTGTTACGACTTCACCCCAGTCA
>NZ_JASCPP010000241.1:0-621 GCF_029959745.1 Pseudomonas sp. PS01298
GGGCTGCGCAGCAGCCCCATTGGCACCCACAGAGCTTGTCAGGTAAACCGCAGTGTCTGGTTTTGGGGCCGCTGCGCAGCCCAACGCAGGACAAGCCTGCTCGCCACAAGAGGCCTACTCACCACGAGAGGCTTGTTCCCCACACGAAGCCTATTCACTAGAAGAAGCTTGTTCCCCACGGGGAGTCGCCTCACCACGGCCTGCTTGCCCTGTTGTGGCAATCTGGCTGCTGTGTTGTGGTGAGCAGGCTTGCCACAAGAAGCCTGCTCACCACGAGAGGCTTATTCCCCACACGAAGCCTATTCAATACAAGAAGCTTGTTCCTCCACGTGGAGCCGCCTCACCACGGCCTGCTTGCCCTACTGTGGCCATCGGGTTGCTGTGTTGTGGTGAGCAGGCTTGTTTCCCACAAGAAGCCTATTCAATACAAGAAGCTTGTTCCCCCACGTGGAGCCGCCTCACCACGGCCTGCTTGCCCTACTGTGGCCATCGGGTTGCTGTGTTGTGGTGAGCAGGCTTGCCCTGCGTTGGGCTGCGCAGCAGCCCCATTGGCAACCACAGGGTTTATCAGGTAAACCGCAGTGTCTGGTTTTGGGGCCGCTGCGCAGCCCAACGCAGGGC
>NZ_JASCPP010000242.1:0-516 GCF_029959745.1 Pseudomonas sp. PS01298
TGACTGGGGTGAAGTCGTAACAAGGTAGCCGTAGGGGAACCTGCGGCTGGATCACCTCCTTAATCGACGACATCAGCTGCTCCATAAGTTCCCACACGAATTGCTTGATTCATTGAAGAAGACGATAAGAAGCAGCCCGAAATTGGGTCTGTAGCTCAGTTGGTTAGAGCGCACCCCTGATAAGGGTGAGGTCGGCAGTTCGAATCTGCCCAGACCCACCAATTTTGTGTGGGAAACGCCTGTAGAAATACGGGGCCATAGCTCAGCTGGGAGAGCGCCTGCCTTGCACGCAGGAGGTCAACGGTTCGATCCCGTTTGGCTCCACCACTACTGCTTCTGAAAGTTTTGAAAGCTTAGAAATGAGCATTCCATCAAGTTGATGGTGAATGTTGATTTCTAGTCTTTGATTAGATCGTTCTTTAAAAATTTGGGTATGTGATAGAAAGATAGACTGAACGTTACTTTCACTGGTAACGGATCAGGCTAAGGTAAAATTTGTGAGTTCTCTTAGTTGAG
>NZ_JASCPP010000243.1:0-479 GCF_029959745.1 Pseudomonas sp. PS01298
CACCTCGGCCTCCTGTCCTAACACCAATCAAAACTGGGGGCGCGGGCTTGCTCGCGAAAGCGGTGTGCCAATCGCTGAAAGGGTGACTGATCCACCGCCTTCGCGAGCAAGCCCGCTCCCACATTTGGGATGTATTTCAAGGCTGGAATCGCGTTGTACCGTCGTCGAAACTGTTGTCGAAACGCCTCTAATCTCAAGCCCAAACACCAATCAAAACTGTGGGAGCGGGCTTGCCCGCGAAAGCGGTGTGCCAGTCGCTGAAAGGGTGACTGACCCACCGCCTTCGCGAGCAAGCCCGCTCCCACATTTGGCGTGTGTTCTAAGGCTGGAATCGGGTTGTACCGTCGTCGAAACTATTGTCGAAACGCCTCTAATCTCAAGCCCAACACCGATCAAAACTGTGGGAGCGGGCTTGCCCGCGAAAGCGGTGTGTCAGTCGCTGAAAAGGGTGACTGACCCACCGCCTTCGCGGGCAAGCC
>NZ_JASCPP010000244.1:0-474 GCF_029959745.1 Pseudomonas sp. PS01298
ATCCGACATTGATTTGGGGGGCCGCCGCCACGCGCCATCCATGGCGCGGGGCGGCTAAACCGGCATCCCTGCCGGTTTACCCCCCAAATCAATATCGAATTCCGGCCAGCGTGTTTAATGGGGCGCCTAGATCAAGATCAAGATCAAGATCAAAAGCAAAAGCAAAAGCAAAAGCAAAAGCAAAAGCACGGCGGCCTGACAGCCGGCCTGAGTGGTTAGATCAAGAGCAGAAATCTGTAGGGGCCGGCTCCCACAGGGGATCGGCGGTGTTAGACTCAATACCGGCCTGTCGCAAGCAGCCTTGAGTCACACCCCATAATCCGCCGCCCCAAAGGATCAAATGTGGGAGCCGTCGAGCCCCAGCGAGGCCGCGAAGGCGGCGGCATTGCCGAAGTATTTCGCGCCTGACACACCGCTTTCGCGGGCCCCCCCGGGGGGGGGGGGGGGGGGGGGGGGGGGCGGGGGGGGGGGGGG
>NZ_JASCPP010000245.1:0-471 GCF_029959745.1 Pseudomonas sp. PS01298
ACGGGGGTTGATCAGCCACCTGTTCCCGCGACTGAAACCCCGCTTTCGCTAGCAAGCCCGCTCCCACAGTTTTGATCACTGTTCGGGCTGGGGATTGGGGGCATGCCAATATCCGAGCTGGCGATACAACCCGGTTCCACCCTTGGAATACAACCAAAGGTGGGAGCGGGCTTGCTCGCGAACGCGGTAGAACAGCCACCTTCTTCAGCGACTGATACACCGCTTTCGCGGGCAAGCCCGCTCCCACAGTTTTGATCGCTGTTTGGGCTGGGGATTGGGGGCTTGCCAATATCCGAGCTGGCGATACAACCCTGTTCCAACCTTGGAATACAACTAAAGGTGGGAGCGGGCTTGCTCGCGAAGGCGGTAGATCAGCCACCATTTTCGGCGACTGATACACCGCCTTCGCGGGCAAGCCCGCTCCCCCAGTTTTGATCGCTGTTCGGGCTGGGGATTGGGGCTACATCCGAG
>NZ_JASCPP010000246.1:0-450 GCF_029959745.1 Pseudomonas sp. PS01298
GGTTTAACCTGACACACCGAGGCGCCGGGTCCTGGGGCTGCTGCGCAGCCCAACGCGGGGCAAGCCCGCTCACCACAAGAAGCGAGCTCACCACAAGAGGTCCTTTCACCATGAGAGGCCAGCTCAGCCCAAGAGGCCCTTTCACCATCTGATGCCCGTTCAGCACAAGAAGCCCGCCGGTAAGAGATCCAGTGTCTTCCCTGCACTGAATGCCAGGCCACATAGCTTCCACATTTGATTGTGCATGGGCAGGTGATTGTGGGGTTGTCAGGTCTATTGTGAGGTTGGCAGGCCTATTGGGGGTTGGCGGGGCTATTGTGGAGTTGGCAGATCTATTGTGGCGAGCGGGCTTGCCCCGCGTTGGGCTGCGAAGCGGCCCCATTGCAAGCGCCCGGGTTTGACCTGACACACCTAGGCGCCGGGTCCTGGGGCTGCTGCGCAGCCCAACGC
>NZ_JASCPP010000247.1:0-449 GCF_029959745.1 Pseudomonas sp. PS01298
AAGGCCGCCCTCGACAAACTCGACGTCGCCGAAGGCCTCGCCGAGCTGGAAGGCTCCGCCGCCCGCGTCGCCGTTGACGAAAAGCGCATGATCAACTGCCGCGCCGACCTCAACCAACTCGTGCCCTTCAAGTACGACTGGGCCTGGCAGAAGTACCTCGACGGCTGCGCCAACCACTGGATGCCGCAAGAGGTCAACATGACCGCCGACATCGCCCTGTGGAAAAACCCCGAAGGCCTGACCGACGACGAACGTCGCATCGTCATGCGCAACCTCGGCTTCTTCTCCACCGCCGACTCGCTGGTCGCCAACAACCTGGTCCTGGCCGTGTACCGCCTGATCACCAACCCGGAGTGCCGCCAGTACATCCTGCGCCAGGCCTTCGAAGAAGCGATCCACACCCACGCCTACCAGTACTGCATCGAATCGCTGGCCATGGATGAAGGCGA
>NZ_JASCPP010000248.1:0-443 GCF_029959745.1 Pseudomonas sp. PS01298
GGGCGAAGCCCCCCTAAAACCTGAGTACCGGATCTACCTGAAAGACCGCAGCGGTCTTATTGGGGCTGCTGCGCAGCCCAACGCGGGGCAAGCCCGCTCACCACAGAAACAGGCCTGCTCACAACAAAAAGCAAACCTGCTCACCACAAAAAACGGGTCTGCTCACCACAACAATTGCTGCTGCCATAAACAAGCACACAGGCCGTGGGAGATTTTGTTCGAGGGCTAGCCTTATGCGTTGAGTGAGGGTTTGTTGGCAGAGTAGTTTGAATCGCAGAGGGAAGGGTGAGCCTATTGTGATGAGCACACTTCCTTTGTGGTGAGCGGGCTTGCCCCGCGTTGGGGGGCGAAGCCCCCCTAAAACCTGAGTACCGGATCTACCTGAAAGACCGCAGCGGTCTTATTGGGGCTGCTGCGCAGCCCAACGCGGGGCAAGCCCGCTC
>NZ_JASCPP010000249.1:0-440 GCF_029959745.1 Pseudomonas sp. PS01298
ACCCAAACTGTCGCCGGGGGCTTGCCTGCGAATGCGGTAGACCAGCCACCCTCTTCAGCAACTGACCCACCGCTTTCGCGAGCAAGCCCGCTCCCACAGTTTTGATTGCTGTTTGGGCTGGGATTCGGGGTGCTGCACCAGCATTTGAGCGGACGGCACAACCCGGCTCCAACCTTGAAATACACCCCAAGTGTGGGAGCGGGCTTGCCCGCGAAGGCGCCAGACCAGCCACCCTCTCCAGCGACTGACCCACCGCTTTCGCGAGCAAGCCCGCTCCCACAGTTTTGATTGCTGTTCGGGCTGGGATTCGGGGTGCTGCACCGGCATTTGAGCAGGCGGCACAACCCGGCTCCAACCTTGGAATACACCCCAAATGTGGGAGCGGGCTTGCTCGCGAATGCGGTATACCAATCACACTCTTCAGCGACTGACCCACCGCT
>NZ_JASCPP010000024.1:0-62020 GCF_029959745.1 Pseudomonas sp. PS01298
GCGTTGGGTGGCGAAGCCGCCCTAAAACCATCCACCGCATTGTGTCTGACGGAATGCGGCGGTCTTATTGGGACCGCTTCGCGCTCCAACGCGGGGCAAGCCCGCTCGCCACAATAAGCAAGCCCGCTCACCACAGTTTCACTTTCAGCCACAATCTCATTCCCTGCCACAATCTCACTTTCAGCCACAATCCCATTCCCAGCTCCAACCCTCACAACGACGCAGTAATTCCCCCATCCACATAAAGAATATGCCCGTTGACGAAGCTCGCGGCGTCGCTGGCGAGGAACACGGCGGCGCCGGCCAGTTCGGCCACGTCGCCCCAGCGGCGGCTCGGGGTGCGCTGCACCAGCCAGTCGCTGAATTCGGGGTGGGTCACCAGGTTGGCGTTCAGTTCGGTCTTGAAGTAACCGGGGCCGATGCCATTCACAGTCAACCCATGCGGGCCCCAGTCGATGGCCATGCCCTTGGTGAGCATCTTCAACGCGCCCTTGCTCGCCGCATACGGCGCGATGCCCGGGCGGCCCAGTTCACTTTGCACCGAGCAGATATTGATGATGCGCCCACGCTGGCGCGCGATCATTGCTCGCGCCACGGCCTGGCCGACCAGAAACGCGCTGTCGAGGTTGGTGCTGATCAATTCGCGCCAGTGCTGCTCGCTGTAGTCTTCGAGCGGCCCTCGACGCTGCATGCCGGCGTTGTTGACGAGGATTTCCAGCGGGCCGAGGCGCTCCTCGATATCCGCCACCGAGGCCTGGATCGCCGCGCTGTCGGTGACATCGAATGCCTGGGTGTGCACCTCCAGGCCTTCCAGCGTGAGCATCGCGGCTGCATCGCACAAGTTGCCGCGATTGCGTCCGTTGAGCACCACCCGTGCGCCGGCCTGGGCCAGCCCACGCGCAATGGCCAGGCCGATACCGGCGCTGGAACCGGTGACCAGCGCGAGCCGGCCATCCAGGCGGAAGTTGTCTAAAACACTGTGCATGGAACCGTTCTCCGAACGCGCGGGTGATAACCAAACAGGGCTTGATGGGCTTAACTTCGCTGCAATCCAGGGAGTAGGTCCAATGTTCATTTATGATCTTGTGATCAATATCGGTGATCACCAGGGTAGGGTATGGAGCTCAAACACTTGCGGGCCTTTGTGGTGCTCGCCCAGGAGCTGCATTTCGGTCGGGCGGCAGCGCAGCTGTCGATTGTGCAACCGGCGCTGAGCATGCAGATCAAGTTGCTCGAAAGCGGCCTCGGCGTGCGCCTGCTCGACCGCAATCGCCACTCGGTGGCGCTGACCGAAGCCGGTCGCGTGTTCCTGCCGGAAGCCCAGGCCACCTTGCACCAGGCGACGCGGGCGGCGGATGCGGCGCGCGCCTCCACCCGTGGCGAGATCGGCCGGGTGCGCCTGGGGTTTGTGTCCTCGGTACTCCCGCAGTGGTTGCCCGAGTTGATCCGCGCGGTGCACCAGCGTTACCCGCGCCTCGAGCTGGAACTCAAGGACATGCCCGGCCCCGACCAGGCCATCGCACTGAAGAACGGCCTGCTGGATTTCGGCCTGATGCGCCTGCCGGCCGCGCACCCGGGGATCCAGACCCGCGCGGTGCTGCACGAGAGTTTTTGCGTGGCGTTGCCCGTGGATCACCCGCTGGCGGCACACGCGTCCATCCAGCCCGCCGACCTGCTCGATGTGCCGGTGTATATCCTCGCGCGGCGCTATGCCCCGGGCTTCTACGATGAGTTTATCCAGGCGCTGGGCATCCCCCTGCACATCGCCTCGGAGCTGGGCGAGTTCACCACTATGCTCGCGCTGGTCTGCGCCGGGTTGGGCGTTGGCGTGCTGCCGTTTCAGGCGACGCGGGCCCTGCCGGCCAATTGCGTGTCTCGGCCTCTGCAACTGGGTGGTTTCGAGACCAGCACGGGGCTGGCCTGGACCGCGTTGGACAGCGCCGTCAAGCGCACGCTGTTCGATCTGATCGTCGATTTGTTTGGTGAGTGATTGTTTCACCGGGTGAAATGCTGGATTGTAAAACCTGGTGATTCCATCGACCCGGGCAGCGATGGAACATGCGGTGTGTCGAACCCCTCTTTCGGAGCCTTCCATGTCCCAGCCTGCGATCAAACTCTACGGTTTTCCATTGTCCGGCCACACTCATCGGGTCGAGTTGATGCTGTCCCTGCTGGGCTTGCCCAGTGAATTTATTCTGGTCGACCTCAAGCAGGGCGCGCACAAAGCGCCTGAATTCGTCGCGACCCTCAATAGCTTCGGCCAGGTGCCGGCGATTGACGACAACGGCACGGTACTGGCGGACTCCAACGCGATCCTGGTGTACCTCGCGAGCACCTACGGCAAAGGCCAATGGCTGCCGAGCGATCCCATAGGCCAGGCGCGCGTCCAGCGCTGGCTGTCGGCCGCCGCCGGGCAACTGCATGCCGGCCCCGCTGCGGCACGCCTGGCCTTGGTGTTTGGTGCCCAGGTCGATACCGACACCGCGATCAGCCGTTCCCACGCGTTGCTGCAGTTGGTGGAGCAGCAATTGCGCCACAGCCGCTTCCTGGCCAGCGAACAGCCGAGCATTGCCGACGTCGCCTTCTACACCTACGTGGCCCACGCGCCGGAAGGCAATGTGTCGCTGGACGACTACCCTCATGTACGCGCCTGGCTCGCCAGCATTGAAGCGTTACCGGGGTTTGTCGGCATGCCGCGCACGGCGGTGGGGCTGCAATCACACTGATTTTCACGAGGCCTGTCGATGGACCGATTCCATGAAATGCAGGTGTTCCTGGCGGTGGCCGAGGAGGAGGGCTTTGCCGCCGCCGCGCGCCGCCTCAACACCTCGCCACCCAGCGTGACCCGCGCCATTGCCGCCATGGAAGCGCGGATCGGCACGCAGTTGCTTGCGCGCACCACCCGCAGCCTGCACCTGACGGAAGCGGGCCAGCGTTACCTGGAAGACTGTCGGCGCATCCTGGCTGAACTCGACGAGGCTGAGGAAGCGGCGGCGGGCAGTTATACGATTCCCTGCGGCCACCTGACGGTGACCGCGCCGGTGTTGTTCGGCGAGCTGTATGTCGCACCGGCGCTGGGGGAATATCTCGACCGTTTTGCGCAGGTGAGTATCAATGCGCTGCTGGTCGATCGCGTGGTCGATATGCTCGACGAAGGTGTCGACGTGGCCGTGCGCATCGGCCATCTGCAGGAGCCGGGGCAGCAGGCGATCAAGGTCGGTGAGGTGCGCCGCGTGGTGTGTGCGGCGCCGGCTTACCTGGAGCAGTACGGCCGGCCCCGGCACCCCTCGCAGTTGCGCGATGCGAAGATTGCGACCTCGTCCTCCAGTCAACTTGTCAGCGAATGGCGGTTTGTCGAGGATGGCCAGCCACTGACCGTGCCGATTGAGCCGCGCCTGGTGGTGACGGCGAACAATGCGGCGATCAACCTGGCGAGGCAGGGCTGGGGCATGACGCGGGTGCTGTCCTATCAAGTCGCCGCAGCGGTGGCGGCCGGTGAGCTGGAGATTGTCCTCGAGGCTTTCGAGCCCGCGGCGCTGCCGATCCAGGTGGTGTTCCAGAAAAGCCCGCGAGTGCCGGCCAAGATCAACACTTTCGTGGATTTCCTCACCCACCGCCTGGGCCAGGACGCAGCCCTGAATCCGGCGATGAAGCGGCGCGGATGATGGAGCGATACCGCGATATGCAGCTGTTCGCCGCGCTGGCCGGGCACCCGAGCCTGGCCTCGGCGGCGCGCAGTGTCGCGGTGTCCGGCCCGACCCTGATGCGCGCGGTTGCCCGCCTGGAAGCCCGCCTGCGCGTGGCGTTGCTGGTGCGCAGTACACGCGGCGTCAGCCTGACCGAGGCTGGCCAGGCCTACCTGGCCGACTGTGTGCGTCTGCTTGCCGCCGTGGACGCTGCACAGGCTTCGGCCAAGGGCATGCACGATCAGGCCCAGGGTAATTTGCGCGTGTTCCTGCCGCTGCTCTTCAGCCGTTATGTGATGGCGCCCGTGTTGGCCGGTTATATGGATCGCTACCCCGACGTGCACCTGGTGGCGCACTACCACGACTATTACCCCAACCTGCACGAAGAGGGGCTGGACGTGGCGATTTTGGTGGGCGAGCTGCCCAGTTCATCCCTGGTTGCGCGACCGGTCGGGCATGTGCGGCCGATCCTGTGTGCCAGCCCTGGCTATCTCGCTGCCCATGGCGAGCCGCGGCACCCGGACGCGCTGAAACAGCATCGACTGATCGCCAGCACCGACCCGGTCGATTGGGCTTTCAAAGGCGGCCCGCTCAAGGCGCGTGCGCGCTTGAGGAGCACCACGGTGCAAGGTGCGATCAATGCGGCCGTGCAGGGGGCGGGGCTGATTCGCTGCCTGAGCTATCCCGTGCATGAGCACCTCCTCAGCGGCGAGCTGTGTCGTGTGCTGCCGGACTATGAGCCGCCGCCGTTGCCGGTGCACGTGGTGTACCGCGACGGCCGCCATGCGCCGATGCGCGTGCGCAGTTTTGTCGACCATTGCGTGGCGGCGCTGCGGGATCATCCGGCATTTCAGTTGGTGTAACAGTCGATTGCCCGGCGTGGGCATTCTTCTGTGGGGTGCCAGCGCGCACCATTGGCCTATCCACTCGGAGGTGAGCAGCATGAATCCCATCGAACATTCCCCCTGGCATGCCGGCGAACGGTATCTCCAGCACAACGCCGGCGCCGCCGAACGCATGGCCGTGGTCGGGCCCAAGGTGATCCGCGATCACTTGCCGGAGCAGCATCGGGACTTCTATCCCCTGTTGCCGTACCTGGTGCTCGGCGTGGTGGATGAACAAGGGCTTCCCTGGGCGACGATGATCGAAGCCGCGCCAGGGTTCGCGCATTCACCCGACCCGCAGACCTTGCAGATCGACAGCGTGCCGTCCGTGAGCGACCCCGCCCGTGCTGCGTTGCATCGCGGCGCCAGCGTGGGCGTGCTTGGCATCGACCTGAACACACGCCGACGCAACCGCCTGAATGGCCGGATCGGCAGCCTGGGGCACGAGGGTTTTTCGATCGAGGTGGTACACACCTACGGCAATTGCCCCAAATACATCCAGCTACGGCCGGTGGTTGGCGTCGCACGCAGACCCGACACGCGGGTCGAGCGCCTCGACGGCCTGGATGCCGCGGCCCACGCAATGATCCGCAGCGCCGACACGTTCTTCGTCGCCAGCTACGTCGACGTCGCCGACGAACGCTCGGTGGACGTGTCCCATCGCGGCGGCTACCGCGGCTTTGTGCACGTGGAAGGTGATCTGCTGACCATCCCCGACTTCGCCGGCAACCTGTTCTTCAACACCCTGGGCAACCTGCACGTGAACCCGGTGGCGGGGTTGTTGTTCATCGATTTCGAATCGGGGGACGTCCTGCAGGTCACCGGGCGCACCTCGTTGATCCTCGACGGACCGCAAGTCGCCCGCTTCGAAGGCGCGCAACGCTTGTGGACCGTCACCGTGGAGCGTCTGGTGCGGCGTCCGGCAGCCCTCGCGTTGAGGTGGCGCTTCGTGGAGTTCTCGCCGCACAGCCTGGCTATGGGAAATGGGTAGCCTGGGGATTGGCATAGGAGGCTGCAGGGAACAACTGGTTGGTCATCTCGATGATCTTGTTCTGTGCGCTGATGAACTTGTCCGGGCGCCCGCCACCCCAGGTCGCGTCATACAGCGCCTGGCCGACGCGGTGACCGTTTTCAAACACCTGGATGTCGGCAAAGGTCATGTACAGCGCAAAGTCCCAGCTCCAGGTGCCGATGTAGGTGGTCGACAGTGCACAACTCGCGGGCGGACTGCCCGGCGGCAACTCGCGGGTCTGGAAACCCTTGCTGCGCAGCTGCGCGGTGTAGGTGCTGTTGAACCCGCTGCGCAGGCCCGCGGCGGGAATCATGCAGATTTCAGCGGACTGGGCGGGTGACAAGGCCACCGGGGTAACGGTCTGCGTAATGCTGCACCCCGAGAGGAAAAGGGCGGTCAGCACAACAGCGGAAGCAGATAGCGGGCGCATAGGGACGGTCCATGTCATGAGTGGTGGCTTAATGATAGCTGATCCCTTGCAGGAGCCCGGCTTGCCGGCGATTGCATCAGGGTCGCTATCGCCAGCAAGCGCGATGGCCCTTCGTGGGCTCAAGGCATTCGTGCCCTGCGGTTAAAACTCAATTGCGCCATCGCCGGTGTTTACCCCCGGGTCATCAGGCAATACTGCGTCGGGATTTTTCCCGAGGTTTCAAGCATGAACAACCCGAGCCGACTGGCACTCCTGATCACTGCTGCGGCGGTTCTGACTGCCTGTGGCGAATCGTCCAAGCTGCCCTTCCAGGCCGGTGTCGGCCCCACGCCCCAACTGCCGGAGCCCAGCACTTCGTTGATGCCCACGCTCAAGGTGTCCAAGGCCGTGGGCTGGCCCGAGCAGGTGCAGCCGCGTGCCCCCGAAGGCTTCACCGTCACCGCGCTGGCCGACCATCTCGACCACCCGCGTTGGGTCTACACCTTGCCCAACGGCGATGTGCTGGTCGCCGAAAGCAATCACCCGCCGATGCCAGAAGGCACGACCGATGGGGGCACCGGCTTGATCGCCTGGGCCCGCCGCACCGCGATGGGCATCGTCATGGGCCGCGTCGGCGCGGATACGCCGAGCGCCAACCGCATCACCCTGCTGCGCGATGCCGATCACGATGGGCATGCCGAGGTGCGCAGCGAGTTCCTCACCGGTCTCGCGTCGCCCTTCGGCATGGCACTGGTGGGCGATGAGTTGTACATCGCCAATGCCGACGCGGTGGTCAAGGTGCCTTATACGCCGGGCCAGACGCACATCGACGCCACCCCGGTCCACGTCACTGACCTGCCGGCCGGCATCAACCACCACTGGACCAAAAACCTGCTGGCCAACCCGGAAGGCACGCGGCTCTACGTGACCGTGGGGTCCAACAGCAATGTCGGCGAAAACGGCCTCGACGCCGAAGCAGGCCGCGCGGCCATCTGGGAGCTGGACATCGCCAGCGGCGCGAAACGCCTGTTTGCCAGCGGCCTGCGCAACCCCAACGGCCTGGCGTGGAAACCCGGCTCCACGCAGCTGTGGACGGTGGTCAACGAACGCGACGAAATCGGCAGCGACCTCGTACCCGACTACCTCACCTCGGTGCAGGACGGCGCCTTCTACGGCTGGCCGTGGAGCTACTACGGCGCCCACGTCGACATCCGCGTGCAGCCGCCACGCCCGGACAAAGTCGCCCAGGCCATCGCCCCCGACTACGCCCTCGGCACCCACGTCGCGCCGCTGGGCCTGACCTTTTCCGACGCCCGCAGCATGCCGGCGGCGTTTGCCGATGGCGTGTTCGTCGGCGAGCACGGCTCGTGGAACCGCAACCCGCAGGCGGGCTACAAAGTGGTGTTTATCGCCTTCAAGGACGGCCAGCCGACGGGCACACCGGTGGACTTCCTCACCGGTTTCCTCAATGCCGAGGGCGAAGCCCAGGGCCGTCCGGTGGGCGTGACCCTGGACGCGCAAGGCGCATTGCTGGTGGCGGATGATGTGGGGAATACGGTGTGGCGGGTGATGCGGGACAAGCCTTGAGGCTGGGGTAGTTGCCCTGCTTAAGAATCAAGCCAGTGCTGAATGTGCGTCGTTAGCCGTTCGACACCTATGCCGCCCTTTGAAAATTCGCTGATCGCACCCACCGCGTTCTCTCTCAAGTACTCCTCGGTCTCCAGCGCAGTGATGCATGCACGGCCCGGAAGCAGCAAAAGACAGGGGTTGGGAATATTGCCGTCCACCCTGAGGCTGTCGTGGTAAATGTGCGCAGACTCCATGGCCTCCAGTACGTTGCTGCGGCCACTGCGCCATTTGGCATCGAGGATCATGCTACGGGTTTTCAGGCTCTGCTTTTGGACGAGCAGGATATCGGGGTAGCGTTCGCGAGAAAGGCTGCGTGCGAACGGCTTATTGAGTTTTGCGATCGATCGGAATCGTGCTTGGAACAGCACCTCCAGAGTGGACGCATCGGGCAGTAGGAACAGGTACGCGAGTTGAGCGTGGGGTACGGGCTTGGAGATTGGCGTAGGCTCGGCGCCTGTTAACCGCGCAATAATTGCCAGCACCTCGATGTAGCACCACGTCTCGAAAATTCCCCACGTGGGCTGACTGTGTAGTCGGTCCGCCGGGTTATCGCCAGCCACTCCGGTCATCAGCGCTGCGCAGCCAAGCCGGTAGGCCTTTTGGTATCGGGGGTGGGCAGCTATTTGTGTGAGGCCACTTGCACTGGCACCGCTATCCGACACTTGGCTGAGCGTTGGGCCTTGAAGAAGACTTTGGCTAAGAGAGAAAAAACCGTCGAGGAGCTCCAGGCGACGTTCGCTGCGTGCTGCCTGGTCTTCTTTGGACCCTGCCAATGAGTGGCTGCGAACCTTGATTGCCAGATTTGCGCAGGTGACAGAGAAGCGCTTGAGCAGCGCTCGCAAGGTACGGTTTGCAGGCGTGTCGCAGGTGTGTCTCGAACTGATGCCATGGATGAGCAGATCAGTGTCATGCGTGGGGCCGCTGCCATTGAGCAACGAGACAAGTCGACGGTCCCTCAACGCGTCAGTGGGCAGTCGTCTGATTTGAGCAAGCGGAACGGGTTGGCGGGAAGCACTGAGTCTTTGATGCGGCTCGTACAATGCACGCTCCGCTGCTGTTAGAAATGCCTTTGCATACTGACGCAATCTTGCCAACAGAATAGTGTCGGCCAGCAGAGTTTTTTGAGCCCCGTTGCCGAAGCCCAGCGTCGAGGCGCACTCTCCTAATAGCAGTGCCGGGTCAAAGGTGCGCAAGGCGCCAATCATCTCGTTGAAAACTTCGACGGTTGATTTTTGCGCTTTGGCGTCAACCTGCAGTCGACAAGTTTTGACAGTGCCGCATACGGCAATGACTTCGACCGTAACGTGACCGGCATAGAAACCGGGTTGCCACTCGAAAATACCGCCTTTGGAGAGCAATTCGAGATCATCGATAATCAACCTTGAACCTTGATCAATGCTGATTTGATACCGAAGGTATTCTTCATAGCCCTCCGACAGTTCATCCGCGCTAATCGTGTTCCAAGCTTCAGTACTGTGTAAGCGGATACGTAACATAGTCACGGACGCCTACCGCCAAAACCGTGCAGAACCCGTCACCTGCAAGTCGTCCTGCATACTGCTGACTTTTTCGGCACATCGTGCCAGACCATGGGAGGTGAGACAGTCCAACACTGCGGCCAGGGCTTTCTGAAATGGCGCAATCCCTTCACCGCGAATCTTCGGCAAGACTTTGGCGTAGATAACGTCATCAAGAGCGGTTTCCAGAGACATAGCGCCCTGGTGCTGGAACGTCAAATAGTTGATGACGTCATTGATGGTCCGCCAGCCAAAATGCAAGCGCACCGGCTCAAGCGCTTTGACCAGACTCACCATTACTTGCTTGAGTTTTGCCAGGTGCTCTGGGGGGAGTGTCGAGTCACTCCAGCCAGGAAACGCGTCGACGTCAATCTTCCAGAATTCGAGGGTATAGGCGCGGTCGAGCACTTTGTCCGAAAGGCCGTGGGTGGTCTCATCCATATTCACTGTGCCGATAATGGCCAGGTTGGCTGGATAACGCAGTAGTTCCGGGATATGCAGGGTATCGTCGCCCAATTGGTGCAGGTCCAGATCTCCCCCTGTTTCCATCGCCGACAGGATAGGCGCGAGGTATTGCTCGGGATGTGACAGGTTCATCTCATCGAGAATGACCACATAAGGCGTTTGCGGATCCTCGCAGGCTCGCATCAAGACGTCGAGGAACGGCGTACTGCGGTAGGCACTATCACTTAGAGGGTTGACGTAACCCAGAAGCGCACCCGCGTCGTACCATCCGGGCTGGACCGGAATGACTTTTATATTAAGGGACTGCCCTGACGCACTGGCACACAGCGCATGGGCGTAGTGAAGAGCCAACTGGGTTTTGCCAGAGCCGGATATGCCGGTCAACACGGCGAAGTGTCGTAGCGGATGCGACCACAAACCCGCATGAAGTTGGGCGACAAGCTGTGGGTCAAAAGCCATTTGCTGCTGGGCGGTACGTGCTTGTAGTCGGGAAAGGAGGGCGGGCCAGGCAGGCAGTACCAGGTTTTCATGTTCGTTGGCCTGCGATGGTTCGGCCAGGATCACCAAGCCCTCGGACAGTTTTTCCGGCTTCCAGGTAATCATTTCTGCCCAGCGTCTACCGCGCTCGCTCAACAGTAAATGCTTGTCGCTGTCCTGTTGCACCACCTCCATGCTCGCCAGCCAGTTGAGAATCGAGTACGGAACTGCTGGGGATGTCCAGCCAGGATGCACTGTTTGCAAAAGCGCGATCAGCTCAGGCTTGCTGCTGGGTTCTCTACTTAAATGATCAATAACGTGGTCAATACCGAGTATGCGTGTCAGCAGATGGTCCGCCAATTCATCCGGTTCCTGCGTTTCCAGCAAATTCAACCCGCGTGCGTTCAGAATGTAGAGATCACCTTCGCGCTTGCAGATATCCAGTTCGCGTACGATTACGTTTTTTGCTGAAAGTATCGCTCGGTCTCCGGCGTCGGGGCTCAGCACCCTGAGAATGTCCGAAAGCTCACTGCTGGTGACACCCTCATTCAGCTCTGCAAGGATTCCCAATACGCTGGGTAAACCTCCGCCGAAGGGTGTCAATCCTTTGCGGCGCAGTGTGGCCGGCAGGGGAGATAAACCCAGTTCCGTGGGCTCAATCTTGCCTTCCTCCACGGGGTCAGTGGTTGTGTTGAGTTTTTTGTACAACAGCCATGGCAGGCACAGACGCAGTGACCATGAAACGGGTGTGTCGGTCGATTCAAGTGCGCTATCGATGCGAGCTCGAATATGTTGGTGCATTTGCACCGGATGATCTTTCGCGTCTCCGCCCAATTCCCGGTGGAGTTCAGTCAACCTTCCGACGTCAGCGATCGTTGTGTAGTGGTTTGGAAAAAACGCACACATGATTCGGTTGATCTTGAGTCTGGGCGTTCGTTTGCACAGGGCGTGCATACGTTCGCTCATCTCGTTGTACAACGACATCAACGTGCGTTGAACCAACACAGGATCATCAGGTAGCGGGGCGGAAAATTGGGTGGCGAACCACTGCACAAAGTCCGGGTCTTCAAGTGCTGGTTCAATAGTGACGTGCCCGTTACCCGTCTTGCTGAGAGCTTGGGCGTTCCACAGATGACGCAGGAACGTGCGTTCAGTGAGTTGCTCGGGTTTGCCGGCTTCGGCCTTGGCGATAAACGCCTCGACGTTTGAAGCCCATTCCAGGTTGCCTGGCAACATGGCCGGGCCCGCTAGAATCGCCTGCAAGTGAGTATTCAAAACCGCATCGTTCTCGATCTTCACGCCAACATCCTCCCTGGTGGGCGTCGATAGTATCAAAGTGATATCTCGCGAGGCATCAAATAACGTCACAAGTGTTGCGGGATGTTGAACTGTCAGATTGACGACTATTGCTGGGTTAGCCTTATTTTCCTACTGACAACAAGGATTAGTCATGCAACGAAAGGTCATCAATCCCACGACGGTATTCAACTCCTTGCAATATGGTTTCAGCCAGGCTCTCGAAGTCCCTGACGGCCGGCGCATTCTGCTTTCCGGCCAAGTGGGCGTAGATGCCGAGGAATGCACGATGGGCCTGGGCATTGCCGAGCAGACTGCGACCGCCTTGGACAATATCGAAAAAATCCTGGCCGAGGTCGGCGGCGGCCTGGCCAACGTGGTCATGCTGCGGTTATATATCGTCGAGTCCGCACGTGAGCAGCAGGAGCCGATAGCGCAAGCGTTGCGTGAGCGTTTCCCGCACAACCCGCCGCCCTCGTCGTGGATCATCGTCAGCGGGTTGTCGTTGCCGCAATGGTTGATCGAGATCGAGGCGGAGGCAGTGATTGCGCGCAGGTGAACAAAAAAGCCATGGCAGCGTCGGCTGTGTTCTGTAGTGAGCCCGCTTGCCACACAAAAGCTTTCTTGCCACAGGGGAGCAAGCGCCAGGCCTCAGTACCGAATCATCACCGACTTGAGCTCGGTGTAGTCCTCGATGACCGCACTGCCAAACTCCCGACCAATCCCCGCAGAACGGTTGCCGCCAAACGGTACTGCGGGGTCGAGCAGGATGTTGTGACTGACGCCGGTGCAGAAGGGCATGTGCTGACAGTGCGCCAGCAACGAATGTGGGCCTTGATCGACGCCGACCCCAGCCTGGCCTCCGGTGCCGCGTGTGTGGCGCTGACCGCAGACGCCGAAGGCGTGGACGCGCTGTTCGAAGCGCTCAGCCGTGAGATCAACGGCGAGCAACCGGGGCGCGCCGCCGCGCTGGAGAGCCTGACGCGCTTGATCATGATTCGCCTGCTGCGCCTGTGTGCCCATTCGCTGCCGGCGCGCCCGACAAGGCAGTCGGAGTTGCGCTGACGTCCCAAGCGCCGCCCAGTGCCGTGTACAGGTTCACTTCGGCCACCAACTGCGCGAGCCGATCGATGATCAGCGCCTGCTGCGAACTGAACAGCGAACGCTGGGCATCGAGGAACGTCAGGTTGCTGTCCACGCCACTGCGGTAACGGTGTTGGGCCAGGTCGTAATAAGCCTGGTTGGCCGCGACGAAGTCGCGTTGGGCCGCGAGCTGGTCGGTGAACGTCTGGCGGGCGGCGAGGCCATCGGCGACTTCCTGGAAGGCGCTCTGGATGGATTTTTCGTACTGCGCCACGCTGATGTCTTTTTGCAGCTTGGCGTAGTCGAGGCTGGCGCGCAGGCTGCCGGCGTTGAAGATCGGCAGGTTGACCTGCGGCTGGAACGTCCAGGTGCCCGAACCGCCCTTGAACAGCCCCGATAGTTCGGTGCTGGTGCTGCCGGCGTTGGCCGTGAGGGTGACCGACGGAAAGAACGCCGCGCGGGCTGCGCCGATATTGGCGTTGGCCGCCTGCAGCTGGTATTCGGCCTGGAGGATATCCGGACGGCGTTGCAGCAGATCGGACGGCAAGCCAGCGGGCAGGCGCGCCACCAGTTCGTCGGCGAGTGGGCGTGACGGCAGGTGTTCATCCACCGGGCTGCCCACCAGCAGCGTCAGGTTATTCAGGTCCTGGGCGACCTGGCGCGCGTAGCGGGCCACGCTGGCGCGGGTGCTGTCGACGCTGGTACGCGCCTGCACCACGTCCAGCGCCGAGGCCTTGCCGGCGATTTTACTGCGCCGGGTCAACTGCCAACTGTGCTCGTCGGCGGCCAGGGTTTGCTGGGCCAGGGCCAACAGTTCCTGGTCGGCGCGCCAGGTCAGGTAGGCATTCGCGACATTGGCCACCAGGCTCAGTTGCGTGCTGCGCCGCGCCTCTTCGGTGCCCAGGTAAGTCAGCATCGCCTGTTCGCTGAGGCTGCGCACACGGCCGAACAGATCCAGCTCGTAGGCGCTGAGGCCCAGGGTGGCGGAGTAGTTCGAGGTGATCGCGGACTTGCCCGTACCGGTCACATCCCCCGGCAGTTTCTGGCGCTTGCCGGCACCGGTGGCGGACACGGCGGGGAACAGGTCGGCACGCTGGATGCGGTACTGCGCCTGGAAGGCTTCGACGTTCAGCGCGGCCACTCGCAGGTCGCGGTTATTGAGCAGCGCCGCGCCGATCAGTTGCTGCAGCGCCGGGTCGTGGAACATGCCGTGCCAGTCCGAGGTGGGCATGGCGCGGTAGACCCCACCCTGGGGGTACTGCGCCGGCACGGGGGACTCGGGCCGCTGGTACTCGGGGATCAGCGAGCAACCGCCCAGCATCCAGGCCAGCGCAAAGGGGATGAGCGCGGGTCGGTTCATCAGGCGCCGACCATCCATTTGGCCAGGCCGTGTCGGCCGCTCACACCAAGCTTGGCGGCGGCGCGCTTGAGGTAGGTTTCGATGGAGCTGTTTTTCACGCTGAGTTTTTCCGCCATCTGCGGCACGGTGCCGCCCGTCAACAGGCCGAGGCACACCTCTTGCTCGCGCGCCGACAGGGTGATGTCGCCCAGGGACAGGCGTTTGTAGAACGCGTGCTGCAACTGCGACTGCTCCAGCAGGGTGTGGGCCGGCTCCAGCACGGGAGACGGCGCCTGGCGCAGGCTCTGGGCGTGGCACTCGATCAACGGCAGCAACGTGTCCGACAGGCACTTGAGAAACGACAGCTGCGCCAGGGAAAACCCGCGCTGGGTCGGCGGGCGGTAGAACGAAATCACGCAGCGCCGATTGCCCTGGCGTGACACCAGGTTGCACTGGTGCGAGGTGCCCCGTGGGTGCGCGCTGTCGGCCTTGGCCTTGAGCTGGATCAGCAACGGGTCCTGCATGCCGAGCATGTCGCGCAGCAGTGGGTGGTCGTTGATCGAGTGCAGGGTCAGGGGCGGCGGCAGGTCCTGGTTCTGGCCGGCACTGCCGAGCAATTTGATATCGAGTACGCGGTCGCGCAACTCGTCCAGGGTCCATTCACTGAGGTCCACCAGGTGGATCGGTACCCATTTGTCCACCAGGTGCAGCATGTGGGCAGCAAAATCCGCGTGCCCACAGTTGGCAATCAACTCGCCCATTTCGGCATAAAAATGCGTGCTTTGCGTGTTGGCAAAACTGCTCGTCAAACTCATAGCCATCTCATCCTTGATGTCGAAAACCGTCACAAACTCCCTGGGCCTCTACGGGGCGATCCGTTCTTCATGAAGCAGAGTCGGCACTCGAGCGTGTAGTTAGCCTGGGGATTCGTCCTACGTATGTAGCAGAAACGAGGGACACAACGTGCCATAAAAACATCGTCATTAATTCGACGTTTCTGACGGTCCATTCCGGCCGAGATAAATCGAAAATGGTTTTTAGAGTGAATTAACTAGCTGATAAATAAGATAAAATAATCCTTAAAAATCATTCCTGAAAAAATGACATCGGCCGGATATAGCCAATTTCCTACAGCCCTTTAATCGTTTCAGCAGTGAGCCATCAGCCAAGCCCGTTTCGCGCCTTCCGGCTGTCCGGGTTTCGGGTGTCAGAGGGCCTGCGGACCCCATGCTCAAATCCGGCCATTTCGCCGTCCCCGAGTGGCCAGCGCCTGATACCCATGAGAAGGATCTTATGAAGCATTCTCCCAGCTTCCCCCTCACCGCCGCCCAGCAGGACATCTGGCTCGACCAACTGCGCGCGGGCGATTCGCCGCTGTACAACATCGGCGGCTATGTCGACTTCGCGGGTGCGGTGGAGCCCGCGCTGATGCAGCGCGCCATCGAGCAGTTGGTAGCGCTGCACGATGCCTTGCGCACCCAACTGCACAGCGACGCCGACGGCTTGCCGCGCCAGACCTTCGCCGCCAGCTTGACGGTGCACGTGCCCTTGCACGACCTGTGCGCCCATGCCGATCCGCAGGCGGCGGCCCAGGCCTTGATGCAGGCGCACATGGCCCGGCCCTATGCCTTGGACGGCGGGCCGCTGTGGCATTTTTTCCTGGTCAAGCTCGATGACCATCACTATCGCCTCGGTACCCAGGCCCACCACCTGATCCTCGACGGCTGGGGGTTCGGCCAGATGCTGCAATCGCTGGCGCAGCTGTACAGCGCGCTGGAGCAAGGCCGGCAGCCTGAGTGCCTGGCACCGTCCTATGGCGACTTTATCGAGGCCGACCAGCGCTACCACGCGTCCGCGCGCTACCCCCGCGACCGTGCCTATTGGCTCGACCGCTACCCGACCTTGCCCGAGCCATTGCTGGTGCCACGCCACGCCACGCCGATAGCCAGTCACACACTGGTCGAGCCGTTCCCGGTGGCGTTGCTGGACCGCATGGAGGCGGTGGCCAGCCGTTACCAGGCCTCGGCGTTCCATGTGCTGCTGGCGACGCTGTATGTGTATTTCACCCGCGCCTACCAGCGCGAGGAGTGGGTGGTGGGGCTGCCGATTCTCAACCGTTCCAACGCGGCTTTTCGCGCCACGGTCGGCTTGTTCACCCAGGTCAGCGCGGTGCGTTTCAGCTTCAGCGAACAGCTGACGTTCGGCGCGCTGGTGCGCGGTGTGCGGGATCAACTCCAGCAGGATTTTCGCCACCAGCGTTTTCCCCTGAGCGAGATGAACCGCGAACTCGGCCTGCGCCGCAGCGATCGCGGCCAGCTGTTTGATCTGTCGGTATCGTTCGAACAGGACGACCACGATCTGCGCTTTGGCCAGGTCCAGGCGCGTGCCGTCAAAGTCTCCAACCACCATGAAGCGCTGCCCCTCGCCATCCACTTGCGCAGCAACCGCTGCCAGGCCACCGCGAGCCTGCATTGCGTGTACCACCAGGCGTACTTCCAGCACGACGAAGTGCAGGCGCTGGCACGACGGTTTAGCTGGCTGCTGGAACAAGGCCTGGCGGACACCGCGCAGCCGATCGGCGAGTTTTCCCTGGTCACGCCTGCCGAGCACGACCAGTTGCAACGCTTCAATGCCACCGCGCAGCCCAGTGCCGAACCGTACACCCTGCACACCCGTATCGAAGCGCAGGCCGCGCGCGCACCGGATGCCGTCGCCGTGGTGCAGCAGGGCCGGCAACTGAACTACGCCCAGCTCGATCAACAGGCCAACGCCCTGGCCCATCAGTTGCTCGAACATGGGGTGCAGCCGGATGATCGCGTGGCGATCCTGGCGCGGCGCAGCCCGGACACGCTGGTGGCACTCCTGGCGATTCTCAAGTCCGGCGCCTGCTACGTGCCGGTGGACCCCGCGCATCCGGCGGAACGCCTGCATTACCTGCTGCACGACAGCGCGCCGGTGGTGGTGCTGACCCAGCACGCGCTGCTGGCGCGCCTGCCGGCGCTGGACGTGCCGGTAGTCCTGTTGGATCGCCCGACCTCTCACCGGGCCGGCAATCCGCGCGTAGCGGTCAGCGCGGCGAACCTCGCCTATGTGATCTACACCTCCGGTTCCACCGGGTTGCCCAAGGGCGTGATGGTCGAGCACCGCACCGTGGCCAATCTGGTCGACTGGCACTGCCGGGCCTTCGACCTGCACGCCGGCAGCCACACCGCCAGCGTCGCCGGTTTCGGGTTTGATGCGATGGCCTGGGAAGTCTGGCCGGCCTTGTGCGTCGGCGCGACGCTGCACCTGCCACCGGCCCACGATGGCGCGGAGGACATCGACGCGCTGCTGCACTGGTGGCGCGCCCAGCCGTTGCAGGTGGGGTTTCTGCCGACGCCGGTGGCCGAATACGCCTTCAGCCAGCAGCAGGGCCATCCGACCCTGCGCACCTTGCTGGTCGGCGGCGACCGCCTGCGCAGCTTCAACCAGGCGCAGACCTTCGAGGTCATCAACAATTACGGCCCTACGGAAGCCACGGTGGTCGCGACGTCCGGCCGGGTGGAGGCGGGCCAGCCCGTGCATATCGGTGGGCCTGTCGCGAATGCCCGCGTCTACCTGCTGGACGCCCGGCAGCGCCCGGTGCCGATTGGCGCAGTGGGGGAGTTGTACGTCGGCGGCCGGGGCGTGGCGCGTGGTTACCTGAATCGGCCCGAACTGAACGCCGAGCGCTTTCTCGATGATCCTTTCAACGCTGGCCGGATGTACCGCACCGGTGACCTCGCGCGCTGGCTGCCCGACGGCAACCTTGAGTACCTGGGGCGCAATGACGACCAGGTGAAAATCCGCGGCGTGCGCATCGAACTGGGGGAAATCGAAGCGGCGCTGGTCACCCATCCGGCGGTCAAGGACGCGGTGGTGCAGTACCGTGAAGGGCAACTGCTGGCGTGGTTTATCCCGCAGCATGCGATTGCGCCCGAAGCCCTGCGCACCCATCTGCACGCCTCGCTGCCGGACTACATGTTGCCCGTGGCCTATGTGCAGCTGGACGCGTTGCCCCTGACCAGCAACGGCAAGCTGGATCGCAAGGCGCTGCCGACACCGACCCAGGCGGCCTTTGTGACGCGCCTTTTCGAGGCCCCCCGTGCAGGCGTGGAAACCACCCTGGCGCAGCTCTGGGCCGAGCTGTTGCAGGTGCAGCAGGTGGGTCGGCATGACCACTTTTTTGAACTTGGCGGGCACTCGTTGCTGGCGGTGCAACTGGTGCAACGCATGCGCCAGGCGGGGCTGCAGGCCGATGTACAGGTGCTGTTCGGCCAGCCGACCCTGGCCGCGCTGGCGGCCGTGAGTGAAGGTCGCGATGAGCGGGTACCGGCCAATCGGGTGCCGGCGGATTGCCTGCGGATCACCCCGCAGTTACTGGTCCTGGCCGAGCTGGATCCGCCGAGCATCGAGCGCATTGTCGCCGGCGTCCCCGGTGGCGCCGCCAATGTGCAGGAGATCTACCCGCTGGCGCCGTTGCAGGAAGGCTTGCTCTACCACCATCTCACCGACGAGCGCGATCCCTATCAGCAACACGCGTTGTTCAGCTTCGCGCGCCGTGAACAGTTGGACGCCTTCGCGCAGGCGCTGCAGCAGGTGATCAACCGCCACGATATCCTGCGCACCAGCCTCGCGTGGGACGCCCTGGAGCAGCCGATGCAGGTGGTGTGGCGCCATGCGCAATTGCGCGTCGAACCGCTGCGCGAACCGGCTGAACCGCTCGACTTGCGCCAGGCCCCGCTGATGGCCCTGGACTACGCCGAAGAGCCCCAGCACCGGCGTTGGATCGCGCGCCTGCGGTTTCATCACCTGATCAACGACGCCACCTCGACCGCCGTGCTGGTGGATGAAATCCGCGCTCACTTGCTCGGTGAGCAGGCCCAACTACCGCCATCGGTGCCGTATCGCAACGTGGTGGCGCAGGCCCGCATGCCAGCGCGCCAGGCCGCCCACGAGGCGTTCTTTCGCGAGCGCCTGGCCGCTGTGGATGAACCGACCCTGGCCTTCGGTGTGCAGGCGCGCCAGGCGGATCGTACGCACATCGACGCCTTCGAACAGCCGGTCGGCGATGCCCTTAACCAGCGCCTCAGGGCCCAGGCGCGTGCGCTTGGGGTCAGCGCCGCCAGCCTGTTCCACCTGGCCTGGGCCCAGGTGCTCAGCCGCGTGGCCGGCCGCGAGGATGTGGTGTTCGGCACCGTCTTGCTCGGCCGCCTGCAAGCGGGCGAGGGCGCCGACCGCGCCCTGGGCATGTTCATCAATACCCTGCCGCTGCGCCTGCGCCTGGCCGGGCAGACAGTCATCGAAGCCGTGCACGACACCCATCGGCAACTCAGTGCCTTGCTGGCCCACGAACATGCCTCGCTCGCCCTGGCCCAGCGTTGCAGCGGTACGACACCGTTGTTCAACAGCTTGCTCAACTACCGCCACACCGGCGCCGACCCACAGCCGAAACTGGTCCCCGGCATCGCCTTGCTCAGCAGCGAAGACATCCTCAGCTACCCGTTGATGCTCACCGTGGACGATACCGCCAGTGGCTTCCAACTCAAGGCCAAGGCGCCGCGCCAGGTCGGCGCCGAGCGCTTGCTGGGCTACCTCGACAGCGCATTGGACGGCTTGGCGGCGGCGTTGGAGCACGCCCCGCAAACGCCGTTGCGCGAGGTGCAAGTGGTGCCCGCCCACGAGTTGCAGACATTGCTGGTGGGCTTCAATGCCACCGCCAGCGACTACCCCGACACCCTTACCGTGCAAGCATTGTTTGAAGCCCACGCGCGGCAAATCCCGCATGCCATTGCGGTGCAGGCCGGCGAGCAGCACCTGACTTATCGACAGCTCAACGAACGCGCCAACCAGCTTGCCTACGCTCTGCGCGAGCGCGGCGTGCAGCCGGATTCGCGGGTGGCGCTGTGCGTCGAGCGCGGGCTGGACCTGGTGGTCGGCTTGCTGGCGATCCTCAAGGCCGGTGGCGCCTACGTGCCGCTGGATCCGGGCTACCCGCGCGAGCGCCTGGCCTACATGCTGCACGACAGCCAGCCAGTGGCGTTGCTGGTGCACGCCGCCACACGCGAGGTGATGGGTGACGTGACAATCCCGGTGATCGACTTCGACCGCTGCGCCTGGAGCCAGGCGCCGGACGGCAATCCACGGGTACCGGGCCTGAGTGTCGCCAACCTCGCGTATGTGATGTACACCTCGGGCTCCACCGGTACGCCCAAGGGGGTGATGATCGAACACCGTGGCCTGGGCAACCTGCTGCACTGGGGCTCGCAGCTGTGCCCGAATGCCGAGGGCGGCGCGGTGTTGCAGCGCGCGCCCTTCAGCTTCGATGGCTCGGTGTGGGAGCTGTTCTGGCCGCTGGCCAACGGCATGCGCCTGGTGCTGGCGCGGCCCGATGGGCATCGCGAGCCGGCGTACCTGGCGCAGGTGATTCGCGAGCAGCGGATCACCGTGATCAAGTTCGTGCCGGCGATGCTGCAGCAGTTCCTCGAACTGCAAGAATCCGCCCTGTGCACCAGCCTCACCGACGTGCTGTGTGGCGGCGGCGAACTCACTGAAGCCCTGGCGCGTGGCGTGCAGGCGCGCTTGCCCCAGGTGCGCTTGCATAACGTCTACGGCCCCACCGAAGCCACGGTGGACAGCAGCGCGTGGACCCTGGCCCCCGGCGCACCCGTGCCCGCGCGGCAACTGCCGATCGGCCGCGCGATCAGCAACACCCGCCTGTATGTGCTGGACGAGCACGATGCGCCGGTGCCGCTGGGCGTCAGCGGCCAGTTGCATATTGGCGGCGTCGGTGTTGCGCGCGGCTACCTGGGCCTGGAGCAAATGACCGCCGAGCGCTTTATCGACAGCCCGTTCGTGGCCGGTGACCGCTTGTATCGCACCGGCGACCTGGTGCGCTATTTGCCCGATGGCAACCTTGAATTCCTCGGGCGCAATGACTTCCAGGTCAAGCTGCGCGGCGTGCGCCTGGAGCTGGGGGAGATCGAATCGCGCCTGCTGGCGCACCCGGCGTTGCGCGAAGTGGCGGTGTTGATTCGGGATGAACGCTTGGTGGCGTACTTCACCGTGCGCGCCGAGCCGCCGAGCCTGGAGGCATTGCGCGCGCATATGCTGGAGCAATTGCCGGAGGTCATGGTGCCGGCTGCGTTTGTGCAACTCGACACCTTGCCACTCAACCCGGCCGGCAAACTCGACCGCAAGGCGCTGCCGGAGCCAGGGATGGAGGCGGTGGTCAGTCGCGCTTACGAGGCTCCACTGGGCGAGGTGGAAACCTTAATGTCGGGCATCTGGGCCGAGGTCTTGAAGCTGGAGCGGGTAGGGCGCCACGATCATTTCTTCGAGCTGGGCGGGCATTCATTGCTGGCGGTGAACCTGGTGGCGCGCCTGCGCAAGGCCGGGTTGGCAGTCGATGCGCGGACGCTGTTCAGCCACCCGACCCTGGCGCAGCTGGCCGCCGCCACCGTGATCCCGGTGCAACGCGTGGAAGCGCCGCCCACGGCCATCCCCCACCTCAACCGCCGCCGTCGACTCTGACCCAACAACCTATGGGCGCCGGCTTGCCGGCGATGGCGGTCTATCAGCAACGAGTAAAGTCGATGACCCGCCGCCATCGCCAACCCGCCACCTCCGGCAGGTTGGCCACGGTCGAACGCGCCAATACATGCGGCCTGCCTACAGGTCCTATACGTACGAGGATAACTGCCTACGGCGCGCTGAAAGAAATTCGCTTAAAGAACGACAGTTGTCTCACATTCCCGGGAACTATTTCGTCGCCGTCACCAATAACGTGAGCGTCCCTGATGCATTAAGGGGGACGTTCCAGTGCAATTGAACTTTGAAAACAAGGTAGCCATGAGCTTTTATATTAACGATAACCCTGCAATTTCCCCGCTTTCTCAAGTCGCCCAAAACACGCAACCCGGCATCACAAATAATCAGGATAATCCCGACGGTGAAGCGCGCTTGCAGCAGGTCCTCAAGGACAACCCTATTCTGAACCGGGGAATCCTGTCGAATGACGATGCTTTCAGGCCTGACAAGCAAAGGTTGTTTGAGGGTCTAAAAAAACACGTAGGTGATTTCACCGACGCCAATAAAGATCCAAGCAAGCGCGCCGATGCGTTGCAGAAGTTAGCCGATAAAGCCAATGAAATTGATAAAGACTCAAGTCTTTACAGGCATTCGGGCAGCACACCCGGGGATGGTTTTTTGGATCAGAAATCCGAGGTAGAAGCACTGCGCAAGTACAGCGAAGAACCCGTGCCGGCCCAGAAACAGTCACAGTAACCCGGTTCTACTGGCGGTCGCCCTGACCGCCAGTGTTGCGCAGCAGCGGCAACACCTCCGCCCCCACATGAATCGCCTCTTCCAGGTGCGGAAAACCGGACAGGATAAAGCTGTCCACGCCCAACTGGTGATACTCCTCGATCCGCTCAGCCACCCGTGCATAACTGCCCACCAGCGCGGTGCCGGCGCCACCCCGCACCAGGCCGACCCCGGCCCACAGGTTGGCTGACACTTCCAGCTCCCGCGCCCCACGGCCACGGCCTTGCATCAACTGGGTCTGCCGGCTCTGGCCGACGGACTCATACGTCGCCATCTGCCGTTGCGCCTGGTCGATGGCGTCCTTGGGGATTTCCTCCAGCAAACGCTCTACATGCGCCCATGCCGCCTCATCGGTAGGCGCGGCGAACACGTGCAGGCGCAGGCCGAAGCGCAGGGTACGGCCCTGGGCGGCAGCGAGGTCGCGCATGCGCTGGATGCGTTCGGCGATCATCGCAGGCGGCTCGCACCACATCAGGTAGGTTTGCCCATGGGCCGCGCCGACGCGTTCGGCGGCTTCGGACGCGCCGCCGAAGTAGATCGGCGGCGCAGTCGCCCCCGGCGCCATGGGCGTGTGGATGCCGCTGCGGTAATAACGGCCGGGGTGCGTCGATGGCTGGCCGGCCCAGACGGCCTGGAACACTTGCAGGAACTCGGCGGTGCGCGCGTAGCGTTCGTCGTGCTCGAGAAAGTCGCCGAGGGAGCGCTGCTCGAAGCGGCTGGAACCGGTCACCACGTGCAATGCCAGGCGGTTTTCGCTGAGCAGTTGCAAGGTCGCCGCGCGGTGCGCGGTGTAGGCGGGCAGCTCCAGGCCAGGACGCAGGGTCAGCAGGAATTTCAGGCGACGCACTTCCTGGGCCAGCACGGCGGTGATCAGCCAGGGGTCTTCAAAGCCGCTGGCGGTCGGCACCATGATGCCGTCGAAGCCGGCCTGTTCGGTGGCGCGCACGATCTGGCGCAGGTAATCCAGGGTCGGCGCGCGTTCACCTTGCTGGAACAGCCCGACCTTGGGCAAGCCGCTGCTGGTGAGGTGGCGCCCGTCGCCATTGGTGGGCAGGAACCAGTCCAGCTGGATCGGTGGGCGTGCATCAGTGTTCATGAGCGCTCCTTGCGCAAGAGAGGGACAACCTGTTCGCCAAAGCGCAGCACTTCGCTGACCGCAGGGCCACCTTCCAGGATCAATTGGCTCAAACCCAGCCCGTGCAGTTCCTGCAGGCGCGTAGCGATCTGTTGCGCCGTGCCGACCAGGATCAGCGGCTGGCCCGG
Organism: Pseudomonas sp. PS01298; assembly: GCF_029959745.1. Lineage (NCBI taxonomy): Bacteria > Pseudomonadati > Pseudomonadota > Gammaproteobacteria > Pseudomonadales > Pseudomonadaceae > Pseudomonas > Pseudomonas sp. PS01298. The sequence goes on from NZ_JASCPP010000024.1 coordinate 23,404, forward strand.
CGCCAACTGCAGCAGGTTCGGGTGCACTTCCCATTGGCGCAGCGGGTGACGGGCGCGGGGCAGGGTGGCCAGCAGCTCGTCGGGCAACGCCGGCACCGGCAGCAGCGTGGCGGCGGTTTCCCAGGCGAGGTCTTCGCTGTCGCCAAGGATCAGGCCAAAGGTGCAGGCAAACTTGAGCGACGGTTGAATCGCGCGCCAGCCCTGGATTTCCTTGGCCAGCGCCTTGGGAGGGCCGGGCGCAAGCAGGCAGGTCTGGGCATGCGCGGCGAGCAGCGTGTGGCTCTGGCTGTCGTCCAGCACCAGCGCGGGCGCGGGCAACTCACGGCGGGCGACGCCGGCGTTTTCCAGCTGGAAGTAACGGCCTTGGTAGTCGAGGCCGGTGTCATTGGGCGCGAGCAGTTGCTGGAGGATGTCCAGGTATTCGCCGATGCGTTCGCTGCGCTGGTCGCGGTTGAGCCATTCGCCAAACGCGCTGCGCTCACTGTTGGGCAGGTGCAACTGCACGCGGTGGTTGCTGATCGATTGCAGGCTTTGCAAGGTCGTGGCCAGCGCCGCCGGCAGCATCACCTCGGGCGGCACGCTCACCGACAATTGCACCCGCCGCGTGTGCGCGCACAACGCCGCCGCCACGCCCAGGCTGTCGGCACACAAGGCCCCGCCGGGAATCCACAGGCCGTCGAGGCCGGCGTATTCCACGGCTTGGGCCAGCTGAATCCACTGCCCCGGCCGCGCTGCCCAGTCAGGGGTACACAGGGGCATCAGCCAGCTGAATGCTAAGGGCATGCACACGCTCCACTCTTCATGGTCTTTTCCAACCCAAGGCCGGGGCAATGTCCCTGGCGAGGATTTCCAGGCGCTTGAGAATCTGCGCCTGGGTCGAACTTTCGGCCTGGACGACAGCGATCAGGTCATCAGCATAAGGCAGCAGCGAGGGATCGTGCTGCATGCTTTCAATCACTTCATCGGGATGGCCGTGGTGCACATTCATCAGGCGCAGGTGTTCCTGCAGGTCGACGGCCTGGTCGATCAGGCCTTCGCGTTGCAGGCGCGGGATGTGCCGCTCGATATCCACCGCCAGCTCCGCCTGGGCGCTGGCGCGGTCCGCCGCCGGGAACACCGCCCGGACCACGCCGATACGCGGCGCGCGGCCTGGATGTGACCAGGCCTTGAGGTACGCATCGGCCAAGGGCTTTTGCACGGTCAGCGGATCATGGGTCGCGGTGCCCAGCAACAGGCCGTTGCCCTGTTCGGCGGTGTAGGTGGCGCCGTCGATGCTGGCGTGGGAGTGCCACAGGCGCTGGCGCAAACCGCGCGCGGGTGGCTGCAGTGTGAGCCCACCCGTCAGTGGCTCGCCCTCCAGCAGCCGTTGAAGCGTTTGCTGGCGCTCGGCGAACTCCGCCTGGCGTCGACTCGGGTCGCGCTCGAACGCGCTGAAATTGTCCAGGTTGGCGCCGCCGCTGCCCAGGCCCAGTTGCACACGGCCGCCGCTCAAGGCGTCGAGCACGCTGGCGTCCTCGGCCAGGCGGATCGGGTCTTCGAACGGCAATACGATCACGCCGGTACCCAGCTCGATACGCTGCGTGCGCTCGGCCACCGCCGCCAGCAACACCAAGGGTGACGGCAGGCGCCCAAAGCCGTTGCTGAGGTGGTGCTGGGCAATCCAGCCGCTGTCGAAACCGAGGGCTTCGGCCACTTCGAATTGTTCGATCAGGTCGCGGTAGACCTGCTGTGGATCATCGCCAAAAGCGTGGCTGAGAAAGCCCAGTTTGAACGTCATGACGGGGTTCCTGTGGGCTGCCAGCCCAGGGCTGGGGCAATGTGTTCGCGGATGATCTCCAGCGCGCGAATGGCATCGCGCAACGGCGTGCTGACGGTCTGCACCTGCAGGATCAACTGGTCGTGGGCGGTCAGCGCCGGACCTTGCTGCAACTGCTCGATCATCTGCTGTACCGGGCCGTGCAGGACGCCGAGGCGCTTGAGGGTCGTGTCGAAATCGTCATCGATCGCGCCCTTGAACACGCCAATGCGTTGCTGGCGCTGCACATAGGCGCGGATGTCGTTGCGGGTGGCGTCGTCCGGTGCCGGGAACAGCGCCTGCACCCGCGCGACCCGCGCCGGGGTGCCGTTGTCGCCGGTCCAGGCGTTGCGGTAGCGGTTCACCAGGTCTGTGCCGGCGTCGGCGGGCTGGTGCGGGTTGGGCGCCATGATCAGGCCGTGGCCGCGTTCGGCGACCAGTTCCACGCGGGAGGTCGCCTCCCACAACCGATGGCTCAAGCCGTTGGCGCGTGGCAGCAGGCGCGAGCCGCTGTCGGTCAAGGGCGCGTTGCCGAGTGCGTTGAGCAACTGGTGCAGGTGTTGTTCGTAGTCACGGTGGCGCGCGTCATGTTCGCGGCCGAAGGCGAGGAACGTCTCGGGGTCGAAACCTGCGCCGAGGCCCAACTCCAGGCGGCCATTGCTCAGCAGGTCGAGCACCGCCGCGTCTTCCGCCAGGCGCAGCGGGGGTTCCTGGGGCAGCACGATAATCCCGGTGCCGAGGCTGATGTGCCGCGTGCGTTGGGCCACGGCGGCAAGCAATACCAGCGGCGCGGGCAGGCGTCCGTGCTCACTGGCGAAGTGGTGCTGCGCCACCCAGCCGCTGTCGAAGCCCAGCGCCTCGGCGACCTTGAACAGTTCCAGGGTGTCGCGGTAGACCTTGGGGTCAACGCTGGGGCTGTAGACCCGGCTGAGGAACCCCAGGGAAAAGCCGCCACTCATGGGTTCACCTCCTGCGCCAATTGCTTTTGCAGCGCCGGGCCGGCGCTGACCGATTCCGGCAGGCCACTGAACGGGCTGATGGTCAGGTAACCCTTGTTCAGCCAAACCGCTTCGTCGTTCTGTTGCGCAGCCGTCGCGGCAGGGCTGTACTGGAAACCGATACCCGGCTTGCCCGGCAGGTTGAACTGCTTGAGGTCGTCGGTGTAGAGCGCCTCGAAACCCACATAGCTGCCGACCCGGGTGAGTTTCACGCCTTTGATCTGCGCGTCCTTGGGCAAGTTAATGTTCAGGCCCAGGCCCGGCGGCAACAGCGCGCCGTTGGGCTGGCGATGTTGATCGAGGGCCTTCACCAGTTTCGCCACCAGCAGGGCGGCGCGCTGCGGGTCTTTTTCCTTCAGGTCGGTACTCACCGCCAACGCCGGGATCCCGGCCTGCAACGCCACGCTGGCAGCATTGAAGGTGCCGGAGGCCATATTGATCGCGCCCAGGTTGTTGCCGGGGTTGGGACCGACGATCACCAGGTCGGGGTGCGGCAGGATTTTATTCAGGCCCATCAGCAGCGCCATCACTGGTGTGCCGCTGATTTCGATCTGCACTTCCTTGCCGGCGCAGTCGGCGCTCTGGCACACGCCTTTTTCAAGGGTGCTGAGGTAATAGCTGTCCGGATAGGCCGGGTCGCTGTCGTGGCCAACGGTCACTTCGCGGCCGAAAAAGAACGCGCCGCCACGTGCACTCTGGTCACTTTGCGGCGCGGCAATCTTGACGTTGTGGCCCTGGGCCTTGAGCTCGGTGTACAGGGCGCGAATATTGGGGTGTTGATAACCGTCGTCGTTGCTCAGCAAAATGTTCAAGGCAAACGCCTTGGAGGCGATCAGGCTGCCAAAGGCGAGCATCCATGCGCTGCGTTTCATGCGGTGGCTCCTTGGGTAAAGCGGTTGGGCGGGCGCGGCAGGCCGAGGTTGTCGCGCAGGGTGGTGCCTTCGTATTCGAGACGGAACAGGCCGCGCGCCTGCAGCAGCGGAATCACCTGCTCGACGAACAGGTCGATGGCGCCGGGAAAGTACGGGAAGAACACATTGAAACCATCGCAGGCTCGAGCCTGGAACCATCGCTCGAAGTAATCGGCGACGTCCTCGGCGGTCCCGATCACCGGGTTGCCGCCAGCCAGGCGCAGGTACAACTGGCGGATGCTGAGGTTTTCACTGCGCGCCAGTTCCAGCACTTTGTCGCGACGGCTGCCACGCTGGCCCACCGGGGTGTCCGGCAGCGGGCCGTCGAGGTCATGGCCGGACAGGTCGATGTCATCGCCCAGGGTGTCGGCCAGTAGGCGCAAGCCCAGCACCGGGTCGATCAGCGCCTGGAATTCCTCGAACAGCGCCTGGGCCTGCTCGCGGGTGTCGGCGATGAACGGGGTGACACCGGGCAGGATTTTGACGTGGTCCGGGTCGCGCCCGAGGGCGGCGGCGCGTTGCTTGATGTCCTGGTAGAACGCCTGGGCGCTTTCAAGGCTATGGGCGTGGGCAAAGATCAGTTCGGCGACGCGCGCGGCCAGTTGCTTGCCCGGCTCCGAAGCACCGGCCTGTACCAGCACCGGGTGGCCCTGGGGCGGACGTGCCACGTTGAGCGGGCCCCGGACGGCAAAGTGTTCGCCCCGGTGGTTGAGGGTGTGCAACTTGGCCGGGTCGAAGTATTCACCGCTGGCCTTGTCGCGGGTGAAGGCGTCGTCGTCCCAGCTGTCCCACAGGTCCTTGACCACGTCGTGGAATTCTTCGGCGCGCTGGTAGCGGTCGCCATGGTCCACGTGGTTTTCCCGGCCGAAATTCCAGGCTTCGTCGGAGACCACCGAGGTCACCAGGTTCCAGGCGGCACGGCCCTTGGACAGGTGGTCGAGGGAGGCGAACTTGCGCGCGATATGGTACGGCTCGTTGTAGGTGGTGGTGGCGGTGGCGATCAGGCCGATATTGCGGGTCACGGCGGCCAGGGCCGACATCAGCGTCAGCGGCTCGAAGTGTTCGGCGCGGGCGGTGCGGCTGAGGGCGTCGTGGTGATGGCCCCACAGCGCGACCACATCGGCGATGAACAGCGCGTCGAATTTGCCGCGCTCGGCGGTCTGCGCGATGTGCTTGAAGTGCTCGAAATCCAGGCTGGCATCGGCCTGGGCGAGGGGGTGACGCCAGGCAGCCACGTGGTGGCCGCTGTTGGCGAGGAAGGCCCCCAGTTTGAGTTGATCGGTGCGGCGGGTCATGAACAGGCTCCCATCGAGGTCAGGCACGGAGCCGGCGAACCGGCCCCGTGGGCTGGGTCAGAAGTTGTAGGTCACGCCGGTGTACCAGTAGCCGCCGGTGGTGCCGTAGGGCGAGAAGTTGCCGTAGGGGAAGCCGCCCGAGCTGCTGGCCAGGTCGGTGCGTTCCGGGTACTTGTTGAACAGGTTGTTGGCGCCGGCATTCAGGGTGATTGCCGGGGTCAGGTGGTAGTCGATATTGAGGTCGGTGATCCACGCCGGCGAGAAGGTGCGGTCGTAGATTTCAGCCGTACCGTACTGGGTGTATTCGCCGTAGCGGGTCAGGTTGAGGCCGACTTCCAGCTTGTCGTAGGTCCAGGTGGTGCCCAGCAGCAGCTTGGATTGCGGCAGGCCGTACTTGAGGTTGCCCTGGCGCTGACGGTCGTAGCCACCGTCCGGGCCGAGGGCCTGGGCAGCGACGGCGGACGCGTGGATGTCGTCGATCTGCGTGGTGTTCCAGTTGAAGCCCGCAGAGTATTTCAGGCTGCCCCAGGCGCCGATGTCCTGGCGATAGTCGCCGACCAGGTCGATACCTCGGGTGGTGGTGTCCAGGGCGTTGGTGAAGTAGGTGACGGCCTGGTTCGGGTTGAGCCCGGCGGCGGCGAGAATCGCGCTGATCTGCGGGGTGCCGCCGAGGTAGCCGGTCTGGGCGATCCGGTCCTTGATTTTGATCTGGTACGCATCGAGGGTGATGTTGGTGGCGTCAGTGGGTTGCAGGGTGATGCCAAGGCTGAAGTTGGTGGATTTTTCCGGCTTGAGCTTGCTCGCGCCCAGGGCCTTGGCCACGTCGGAATCGACCGCCACGTTGCGGTAGTCGAACAGCTGGCCATTCACGCTGGTCTGCGAGGTGGCGCTGTAGATCTGCTGGGCCAGCGATGGTGCGCGAAAGCCGGTGCTGACGGTGCCGCGCACGGCCAGGATCGGGGTCAACTGGTAGCGCGTGGAGAGCTTGCCGTTGGTGGTGTTGCCGGAGCCATCGTCGTAATGCTCGTAGCGCCCGGCCAGGTCGACGTGCCATTTATCGGTGAAGTCCTGGCCGATTTCGCCGTAGGCGGCCAGGCTGTCGCGGCTCTTCTCGGCGGCGTCGGCGGGCGTGGTGCCGGCACCGGAAATGGTCCCAGGCGGGATCAGCGCGCCGTTGGCACCGGTGCTGAACGGCCCGCTGGCGTAGGAGGCTACGTCACCCTTGCCGATCTTGTAATCCTCGTAGCGATGTTCCAGGCCCCAGGAAATCTGCGTGGGCTTGTACAGGCCGAGGTCGAAGGCGCGGGTCAGGTCGAGGTTGTTGGTCCACTGGCTGAAGGTTTTTACCCCGGTGTCCACCGAGGTCGGCGACGTCGGGCCGTAGCTCAGGTTGTAGGTGTCGGTGAGGGTGGCGCGCGCGTGGTCCTGGCCGAACGTGCTGGACAGGTCATAGTCCCAGCCGGCGGCCTTGCCCTTGCCGCCGAACGCGACCTGGAAGTCTTCTTCGATAAAGCGCAGGTTGTCTTCAATCCCTTCCGGATAGGGCGTCTGGATGCCGTTGAAGCTCGACGGCTGGTGGAAGGCCAGGGGCTTTTCCGAGTTGCGGTGGGTGTAGGTGGAAAACGAATACAAGGTCAGCGCATCGTCCACCGGCAGCTCGGCGTTGTAGCCCAGGCTGAAGTTCTTCGCCTCGGGCAGGCCGGTGCCGTAGTAGGTGTGCTGCAGACTGGTGTTGCCGGCAGAGTCGGTGTACGGCGCGTTGTCGGAACGGTCGGAGATGTTTTGTTTTTTCACGTCCAGCGCCAGGTTGATAAACCCGTCGTTGGGCAGGGCCAGGCCGATATTGCCGGTCTGGCGCGCGGTTTCGCCGTCGCCGTTTTCATAGTTCTGGCCGTAGCTGGTGGACAGGCTGCCGCCGTGGTCGGTCTGCTTGAGTACCACGTTGACCACGCCGCCGATCGCATCCGAGCCGTACTGGGCCGAGGCGCCATCGCGCAGCACTTCCACGTGATCCACCAGGGCGGTGGGGATCATGTCCAGGTCCACCGGTTGCGAGCCGGAGTTGAGGTAAGTGCCGTTGTTGAGCAGCGCGCTGTTGTGGCGGCGCTTGCCGTTGACCAGCACCAGCACCTGGTCGCCGTTGAGGCCACGCAGGCTGATCGGGCGGACCACCGAGGTGGAACCGAAGCCGGAGGACGCCGGCTGATTGAGCGACGGCAGCACCTTGCTCAAGGCGCGGGTCAGGTCGCCCTGGCCGGTGGCGAGCAGTTGCTTGGAGGAGATCACATCCACCGGCGCCGGGCTTTCGGCGAGGGTGCGCGCCTGGCCACGGTTGCCGATCACCACCACGGTGTCCAGGGGGTTGTCGCTGGCCGGGGTGTCGGCGGCGAGGGTCAGGCTGCTGTAACTGGCGGCCTCGCACAGGGCGAGGAATAACAGCGTGTGGGCGAAGGCCTTGCGGGGCCTGCGGCCGGCGGCGCGGGATGCATTCATGATGGGCAACACTCCAATGGGTAGGGTGGCTTGTTGAGTTCAAGCTCTGGTGGGAGGCTTGAGAGCAAGGCCTGTGCCATGTGGAAAAGTTTTTTAAAAACAATGAGTTGATGAGTTGTTGAACAGGACGCTGGTGTTTTTCTAACAGGCGCGAAGGCAGGGTGTTGGTTTTTGTGCAGGGGTTTTTCCGGGCCATCCGGTTTTGCCTCGCGAGGCCGGGGCGCCGATGCTTGGCACACCCCTTGCTCTCCCCACGCCATACCTAAACCCAAGGAAGCTTTTTCTGTATGCCTAGACCCGGCCCGCGCAACGCCCTCACTGATATCCCAGGCCTTACGGTCGGCCACGCCACGGACCTGCACGTCGACACCGGCGTCACGGTGATCCGCCCCGATGGTTTCTGGACCGCCAGTATCGACATCCGCGGCGGCGGCCCCGGCGGGCGCGAGACGGCCGCCCTGGAGCCGGAAAACATGGTCGGCCAGCTGCATGCCCTGGTCTTCGCCGGCGGCTCGGTGTTTGGCCTCGGCGCCGCCGATGCCGTGGCCGCGAAGCTGTCCCAGGACCAGGTCGGGTTGCACCTGAAACCGGGCGCCCCGGCGATCCCCATCGTGCCCGCTGCGGTGTTGCATGACCTGGCCAATGGCGGCGACAAAGCCTGGGGCCTGGAACCGCCTTATCGGCGCCTGGGCTTTGAAGCGCTGGCAAATGCCGCCGAGGACTTCGAGCTGGGCTCGGTCGGCGCTGGCCGTGGCGCCATGGCCGGGGTGTTGAAGGGCGGGCTGGGCACGGCCTCGCTGGACCTGGGCGACGGGCTGATCGTCGCGGCCCTGGTGGTCGCCAACCCGATCGGCTCGGTGTACATGCCCGACGGCAAGACTTTCTGGGCCTGGCCCTGGGAAGTCGCCGGTGAGTTCGGCGGCCAGCGGCCCGAGGGCGTGATGGACTGCAGCGACCCGATCCCCGAGCTGTCGCGCCTGGATTCCATGGGCCGCCTGCAAGCCGGGGCGAACACCACGTTGGTGGTGGTCGCCAGCACTGCGCGCCTCAGTGTTGCCGAGTGCAAGCGCGTGGCGATCATGGCCCAGGACGGCATCGCCCGCGCCGTGCGCCCGGCGCATTTGCCGTTCGATGGCGACACGGTCTTTGCGCTGGCGTCGGCGGCAGTGGAGCTGACCGACGGACCACGGCGGCAGGTGGAGATTGGCTGTATTGGTTCGGCGGCGGCCGATTGTGTGGCGCGGGCGATTGCCCGGGGGGTGTTTGCCGCGCGAAGCCAATGAGCAGCACGGATTCCTGTAGGGGCTGGCTTGCCGGCGATGGCAATCTGTCAGTTGGGCCACATGCCGCTGACCGACCGCTATCGCAGGCAAGCCAGCGCCTACTGTTTGGATCTGTGAACATCAGGCAAAGCGTGCAAGCCGCTCCTGGGCTTTTGCTGCCTGCTCCGGCAATCCCAGCGCCTCATACACCCGCACCAGGCTGCGATTGGTCGGCACGTCCCAGCCGTCATACCGGCGGCGCAACTCCAATGCCTGCTGGGCGCCGGACCAATCCCCGGCTTGCAAGCGCGCATCCAGCTCGACCTGGGCGAACAAGTCGCGCTGGGCGTGGCTGCCGCCAATTTCGTTCAGGCGCGGCAGGGCAATGCCCAGTTGTTCAAGCGCGACGTGGGCATCGCCGCGTGCATGGGCGAGCAGGCCACGCGCCAACGGCAGCGTCACTTCGCCCCACACCGGCCGTGCGTGAAGGCTGTGGTGCTGCAGCGCCGCCAGCAGGGTGTCTGCCTCCGGCTGGCCCGCGCGAGCCAGGCCATACAGGTACTGCACGCTCAAAAACGGCTGCACGGTGTCGGCGGTACGGCGTTGCAGGTAGGGCGCCAAGGCCTGCCAGCGCTGGCCCACGTCGATGCCGGCCAATTCCAGGCGCGCCAGCAGGGACACGGCGCCGACTTGGTCCTGGGAGTACTCCGGGAGGATGCCCCACACATGCTGGTCGTAAATCGCCAATACGCGTTGATCCTCGCCCCGGGCCAGGTAAAACAGCGCGAGGTGCCACCAGTTGTGGGTGTACATGAAGGAGTTCAGGCCGTCCCAGTGGTGCTTGACGCTTTCCAGGAACGCGGTGCCTTCCTCGATGCGCCCGTGGGTCAGCAACACGTGGGCGAGGGCGTGTTGAGCCCAGGGCTCCGACGGTTGCAGGCGCAGGGCTTCGCGGGCGCTGGCTTCGGCTTCTTCGAGCAGGTGGCACTGCTCGTAGGCGAAGGCGAGCAGGCCGTGGCTGTGGGCAATGTCGGGCGCGCCGGCACGGGCCTTGAGCCCGATGCGCAACAGCGCCGGCCAGTTGCCGCGGTTGAACTCCAGGTACTGGTTGAGCTTGGCGGCGAACAGGTCGCGAGGGTAGCGGTCGAGCAGGTTTTCGCTCAACTGCAGGACCTGATCGAGGTCGTCCTTGATCCAGGCATGCAGCGCGTTAAGGTACAACTGGGCGCGCGGGTGGTCGGTGTTCACGGCTACGCCGCGCTGGCGGTATTTTTCCGCCAGCGCCGGGCCTTGCGGAGACTCGATGAACATCAGCAGCAAGCCGGCAAACGCATTGGCCAGTGCCGAGTCCGGGTTGGCATCGGCGGCGGCAAGGATGCCTTCGGCGCGGGGCTGGTAGCCGAGGAAGCCGCCGATGAAATCGTCCAACCCCTGGCGGGTGATGGGGTCGGTGGTGTCGATGGGGTTGCCCAGGTAATCCAGTGGCATGGTGAAGAGGCTCTTGGTTTCAGATGGGTTTGGAGGGGCAAACCTTGTGCCAGCTGACACCGTGGCGCTCATGTGGGCGCTGGCGTGCCGGCGAGAGCGGTGGGTCGGCGATGGATTTGTTGGCTGAGACACCACCATCGCCGGCAAGCTGGCTCCTGCAGGGGCTGTTGCTTTTTGCACACTCACGCAGGCCGCTGTGGTTTTTTCATCACCTTGCCGGGCCTTTGGCTCAGCAATCCCCCGCCAATACCCCCATGGCACAGCCCTTGCAAAATCCCTCGCCTGTCTTTCCAGTCGAGGAGCCTTCATGCGCCCATTTTCTTTCCGCCGTGCCCTCACCTCCGTGGCACTGTGCACCGCGTTGCTGGCCGGCCAGGCACTGGCGCAACCCCTGGAGGGCGGGGTGCTGAACCTGGTGGCCCAGCCGGAGCCGCCATCGCTGATGCACGGCGTGGTCAGCCACGTGTCCACCCAATACGTGAGCGGCAAGGTGCTGCAGGGCTTGTTGACCTTCGACACCGACCTCAACCCCAAGCCGGTACTGGCCAAGGCCTGGACGATTTCCCCCGACGGCCTCACCTACACCTTCGACCTGCAGGACGGCGTGCATTGGCACGACGGCCCGGCGTTGACCGCCGATGACGTGGTGTTCAGCTTCCAGACCTTCTACCCCGAGGTCGACAAGCGCCTCGGCGGGATCATCACCGAATACGTCGACAGCATCACTGCCAAGGGCCCGCTGCAAGTGGTCTTCCACCTGAAGAAACCCTTCGCGCCATTGCTCTCGGCCCTCGGCAGCGGCCTGCGCCCGGTGGTGCCCAAGCACCTCTATGAGCACACCGATTTTCGCAACAACCCCTACAACCTCAAGCCGGTGGGCACCGGGCCGTTTGTATTCGTGGAGTGGAAACGCGGCGCCTACATCAAGCTGGCCAAGAACCCCAATTACTGGAAAAAAGGCCTGCCGCACCTCGACAGCATCATCTTTCACGTGATCCCCGATGGCTCTTCGCGCGCCGCCGCGTTCGAGCGCAATGACGTGCAAGTGCTGCGCAGCGGTGATGCGGATTACGCCGACCTCAAGCGGCTCAGCGCCTTGCCGAATGTGCAGTCCTCGGAGAAAGGCTGGGAGCTGTATGCCGGTCTGGCCTTCCTGCAGATCAACACACGCAAGCCACCGCTGAACAACCCCAAGGTGCGCCAGGCGATCCTGTATGCGCTGAATCGCCAGTTCATCGTCGACAATATCTTCTTCGGTTCGGGCAAGGTCGCCCAGGGTGAGTTTGTCTCGACCACGCCGTACCACGACCCGCAGTTGCCGCAGTACACCTATGACGTGAAAAAGGCCAAGGCGCTGATTGCCGAATCCGGCGTGGACGTCGGCGCGGTGCGCATCCGCCTGCTCAATGGCGAGAAGGGCGGTGCCTGGGAGCGCCTGGCCGAATACACCAAGCAGGCCCTGCAGCCGTTGGGCTTCAAGGTGCAGGTGGTGACGTCCGATGCGGCGACCTGGTTCCAGCGCGTGAGTGATTGGGACTTTGACCTGACCTACAACTTTATCTTCCAGATCGGCGACCCGTACCTGACCAGCGCCTACCTGTTCCGCTCCGACTACATCCTCAAGACCTCGCCGTTCGCCAACGTCAGCGGCTACAACAGCCCCGAGGCGGATGCGCTGTGGAGCAAAATCGCGGATACCCCGGAAGGTCCCGAGCGCAAGCAGCTCTTCAGCCAACTGGAGAACGTACTGAACACCGACCTGCCCATCGCGCCGATCTTCGAAATGCGCTACCCGACGCTGTTCCACACCCAGGTGAAAAACCTGCTGCAGACCGCCACCAGCCTTAACGAAGACTACGAAAGCGTGTACCTCGAGGCGCCGGCACCATGAACGGCGTGCTGTATATCGGTGGGCGCCTGGGCAAGGCGCTGCTGATGGTGGTGGCCGTGCTGGTGTTGAGCTTTTTGTTGATTCACCTCGCGCCGGGTGACCCGGCGCTGCTGCTGGCCGGCGAGGCCGGGGTGGATGATGTGCAGTTCATCGAGCAATTGCGCCAGACCATGGGTTTGGACAAACCGCTGCTCCAGCAACTGCTGATTTACCTGGGCAATATCGCGCACCTCGACCTCGGTTACTCCTACCGCAACCAGACCGCGGTGTGGTCGCTGATCGCCGAGCGCTTGCCGGCGACCCTGGCGTTGATGGGCTCGGCGTTCGTGCTGTCGTCGGTGCTGGGGGTGACCCTTGGCGTGCTGGCGGCGCGCGCGCGGCAGAAGCGCCATTGGCTCGATGGCCTGATCTCCCACGGCGCCTTGCTGCTGTATGCGATGCCGCCGTTCTGGCTGGCGATGCTGCTGATCCTGCTGTTCTCGGTGAGCCTGGACTGGTTGCCGGCGTTTGGCATGGAGACCGTGGGCCGCGACTTTTCGCTGCTTGATCGCCTGCAGCACTTGCTGTTGCCGTGCCTGTCGCTGAGCGTGATGTTCCTCGCGTTGTACATCCACCTGACCCGCGCCGCCGTGCTCGATGCCCTTGCCCAGGAGTACGTGCGCACCGCGCACGCCAAGGGCTTGCACCCACGGCGGATTCTCTGGGTGCATGTGCTGCGCAACGCGTTGTTGCCGGTGGTGACCTTTGCCGGCTTGCAACTCGGCCAACTGGCCAGCGTCGCCTTGCTGGTGGAGGTGGTCTATTCCTGGCCTGGTATCGGGCGCTTGATGTATGACTCGCTGGCCCAGCGCGACTATGGCGTGTTGATGGGCGGCTTCCTGGTGATCTCGATGCTGGTGGTCGGTTTCAACGTGTTGACGGACGTGCTCTGCCGCGTGCTCGACCCGCGTATTGGCGCTGGAGGGCGGGGCTGATGCGGTTGTTGAAGCGCTTTGTGCGCCAACCCTCGGCGCTGATCGGCGCGGTGTTTTTGCTGGTGCTGGCCGCCTTGGCGATTGCTGCACCGTGGCTGACCAGCAGCTCGCCGTGGGAAATGAACGGCCAGCCGATGCTGGCGCCGTTCCATGATCCGGCCCATTGGCTGGGCAGTGACCTGCTTGGCCGCGACCTCGGTGTCGGCTTGCTGTATGGCGCGCGAGTGTCACTGGCCGTGGGCGTGCTGACCAGCCTGGCGACTTTGCTGATGGGCCTGCTCGTGGGCGCCATCGCCGGCTACTTCGGCGGTTGGGTCGACGGCGTGCTGATGCGCATCGCCGAGTTCTTCCAGATCATCCCGCAACTGGTGCTGGCGGTGATCCTGGTGGCGGTGCTGGAGCCGTCCCTGGGCACCATCGTGCTGGCGATTGCACTGGTGGCGTGGCCGGCCGTCGCGCGGTTGGTGCGCAGTGAATTCCTCACCCTGCGCCAGCGCGAATTCGTGCAGGCGGCGCGGGTGTTGGGCCAGTCGCCGTGGGGGATCATCAGCCAACAGATCCTGCCGAATGCGCTGGCGCCGTTGCTGGTGGTCATGACCTTTGTGATGGCCACGGCGATCCTCACCGAATCCGCCCTGGCATTCCTCGGCCTCAGCGACCCCGAGGCGATGAGCTGGGGCTACATGATCAACGCCTCCCGTGGCCTGCTGCGCGATGCGTGGTGGATGAGCTTCCTGCCGGGGCTGGCAATTGCATTGTGCGTGCTGGCGGTAAATCAGGTCGGCGAAGGCCTGCGCGTGGCATTTGAACCAGAGAGGTCGCTATGACGTTATTGAGTGTCGAGCACCTGCGCATCGCCTTGCCGCCGGGAGCCGACCGCAGCCATGCGCTGTATGACCTGTCGCTGCAGGTGCGCAGCGGCGAATGCCTGTGTGTGGTGGGCGAGTCCGGGTCGGGCAAGTCGATGTTGGCCAAGGCGCTGTTGCGTCAGTTGCCGCGCCCGTTGAGCGTGCAAAGCGGGCGACTCCTGTTTCGCGGCGAAGACCTGGCGGCGCGCAGCGAAGCGGCCATGCGCGAACTGCGCGGGCGCCACATCAGCATGGTCTTTCAGGAGCCGATGAGCGCGCTGAACCCGCTGTTGCGGGTGGGCGAGCAGATCGATGAAACCCTGCGCGCCCACGGGGTGAAATCCGCCAGTGCACGGCGCGCCCGGGTGGTGGAGTTGCTCGGCTATGTCGGCCTGCCGGACCCTGAGCGCCTGCGCCTGGCCTATCCGTTCGAGCTTTCCGGTGGCCAGCGCCAGCGCGTGGTGATCGCCATGGCCCTGGCGTTTGATCCGGCGCTGTTGATTGCCGATGAACCGACCTCGGCCCTGGACGTGACCACCCAGGCGCAGATCCTCGAGCTGTTGCGCCGCATCCAGCAGGACAAGGGCATGGCGTTGCTGTTTATCACGCATGATTTTGCCGTGGTCGAGGCGATTGCCGACCGCGTGCTGGTGCTGGAAAAGGGCCAGGTGGTGGAGCAGGGCAGCGCCCGGCAGGTATTGCGCGAGCCGCAGGCCGCTTACACGCGGCAATTGCTTGCGGCAGTGTCGGCCCAACCCTTGGCACCGCGCACCACGGTGGACGGTGCGGTGGTGCTCAAGGCCGAGCGACTGGGCAAGGTGTTCAGTCGCCGCACGGGCTGGTGGAGCAAGCACACCACGCGGGCGCTGGACGCCGTGGGGTTGCAGGTCCGTGAAGGCGAGACCCTCGGCATTGTCGGTGAGTCGGGCTCGGGCAAATCCACCCTGGGCCGCTGCCTGGTGCGCTTGCTGCGCGCCGACAGCGGCCAGATCGAATGGCTGGGCCAGGACGTTGCAGGGTTGTCCGAAGCCCGCCTGCGCCCGTTGCGCAGCGAAGTGCAAATGATCTTCCAGGACCCGTTTGCCTCGCTCAACCCACGCCAGACCGTCGGGCGCATCATCATGACCGGGCCGTTGGTGCAGGGGCGCACCCGCGCCGACGCCGAACAGCGGGCGCGGGCCTTGCTGGAACTGGTGGGCCTGCCCGCCACGGCGTTCGAACGCTACCCCCATGAGTTCTCCGGTGGCCAGCGCCAGCGTATCGGCATCGCCCGCGCCTTGGCGGTGGAGCCCAAGGTGCTGATTGCCGATGAGTGCGTTTCGGCCCTGGATGCGTTGATCCAGGTGCAGATCCTGGAGCTGCTGGAGTCGCTGCAACGGCGGCTGAAATTAAGCATCATTTTTATCACCCATGACCTGCGTGTCGCGGCGCGTCTGTGCGACCGCATTGCGGTGATGCAGAACGGCCGGGTGGTCGAGCAGGGCGACACGGCGACGCTGTTTGCCGATGCGCGCCATCCCTATACCCGGACCTTGTTGCACTGTGGCGGTCGGCGTGCCGACGATAGCGCCCTGTCGAGCGCTGCCACGTCCGAATCTTTCATCGCCGGCACACCGGCGCCTACCCAAGGCTGTGTATGACGTTCTCTTTTGCCGATCTACCCGTGGTGCGCGGCGAGTTGCTGGAAATCCGCCCCAATCGCACCTTGAGCATTGCCCACCACGTGGGCACCACCCAGGCCGACACCGTGGTGTTTTTCTGCCATGGCGCCGGCGGCAACAAGGACCAATGGCGCCTGCAATGGCCGGCGCTCAAGGCCGCAGGCTACAGCCTGGTGGCCTGGGACCTGCTGGGCCATGGCGACAGTGGTCGGCCACGCAATGCCCAGGCCTACGCCTGGTCCGAGCTGGTGGCCGACTACCTGGCGATCCTGCAGCGCTACGCCGGCACGCGTAACCTGCTTGTCGCGCATTCCTTCGGCACCGGCCTGAGCCTCAGCGCGTTGCTGGCCAAGCCCACCGCGCGCATCGACGCGGCATTGCTGTTGGGCGCGCGCCTTCACCGCCCTGTGGTCAACGGCGGATTGATGGCCTTGCCGGCGTGGCTCCTGGAATGGCTGCGCCCGGTCTTGGCCAAGGGCTTTCGCAAGCATGCCTGGCATGCCTCGGTCGACCCGGCGCTGGTGGCTTACGAAGAGAAACTCACCGAGCGCAACCGCCTGCACATGTTCAAGGCCCTGACCAGTAAGGCCCAATGGCCGGATGCGCAACAGATCCCCGGCCTGACATTGCCGGTCAGTGTGCTGGCCGGTGACAGCGATGGCCTGACCCCTGCCAGCGGTGGCCAGGCGCTGGCTGAACAGTTACCGAACGCTGACTTCCAGCTGCTGGAGGCCTGTGGTCATCAATTGATGCTGGAGAAGCCTGCCTTGGTGCTGAAAGCATTCAACAAACTGCTGGCAAGGGGCTTATAACTCAAAATCTATTTCCTATGCGATTCAGCTATTGGATTGTTCATAAGGTAATGCATTTAATCCGAGGCCTAACTCATTGTTGTGCGGAATAAATCAGCGCCCTTGTGCGTTGCAATGAGCCATCGTTACGCCTTAGAGATTCGCCATGAGCAACCTCGTTGCCCCCGTGCCCCTGGTCCGCCTGCTGGACCTGAGCAAGTCCTTTGGTGCCCAGCGGGCGCTGGATCAGGTCAATCTGGATATTTATCCGGGGGAAGGGGTGGCGGTTTTGGGGGCCAGCGGCGCGGGCAAGTCGACCCTGGTGAAAATCCTCAGCGGCAGCCTCGCGCCGGACACTGGCGAAGTGTGGGTGGAGGGGCAGCGCCAACGTTTCACCTCGCCGCTATCGGCGCGCCGCGTTGGCATTGTGGCGGTACACCAATGTCCCGATGATGCCATCGCGCCGGGGCTGAGCGTGGCTGAAAACCTGTTGCTCGACGAACTGGGCCAGCCTGACGCCGACTTCCTGCTCAACCGCAAAAGCCTGTTGCAACGTGCCGAAGCCATCGCCGCCGGGCTGGGCCTGGAGCTGCCGTTGCAACTCCCGGTAGAGCGCCTGGGCCAGGCAGACCGCCAACTGCTGGTGCTGGCGCGCGCGTTTGCCCTGCACCCCAAGCTGCTGATTCTCGACGAACCCACCGCGGCCCTCTCGGCCGTCGACGCCGAACGCCTGCTCGGGCTGATCGACAGCCAGCGCGCGCGTGGCGTGGCGATCCTGTGCATCTCGCAACGCTTGTCCGACCTGCAGCGGGTGACCAACCGCGCGATTGTGCTGCAGCAAGGGCGCCTCACCGGCGACCTCAATACCCGGCATCTGCCGAGCGCGGCTTACACCCTGTTTGGCGACGCGGCCGAACATCCGCCCATGACAGCGGACAAAGTTTTGCCGGTGCCATTCCTGGAACGCTTTACCCGCGCCGGGTTTATCCGCAACCGGGCGGAGGGGCGGGCGGTGCAGGAGCAGGTGCTGGGCAGCGGCGTCGCACCGACCGAGGAGGTCAGCCCTACAACGTCCAAACCGCGCTGACCTCACTGCAACGGCGGATACACAATCAATTCCAGATAGCCTTTGTGATAACGCTTGCCGCCCGGCGGCAGTTGCCCGGCCTCACGCATTTCACTGGTGCTGTTGACGCGCATCAGCACGCCGACCGAACCGTGCTGGCGGGCCTCGCTGATCCAGGCCTGGACCTGTTCCAGTTCCACCTTGCGGTGCATCGAGCCCGCGTACTGCAAGCCGTAGCGCAGTTCACCTTCGGTGTCGTACAGCGACACTTGCGTGCGCTTGAGACGCCAGGCCAGGGCGCTGGCGTTTTCCAGGGAGTTGGCGAGCAACGCCTGGGTTTGCTGCAGTTCGTTCATATGCTCCAGCACGAACTGGTCGGGCATTTCGTTATCGGCGATCTGTGCCGGCATGCTCGCCGGCAACAGGATCACCAGCAAGCCAATGCCCAGGGTCGGCATCGCCCACAGCGTCAACGGGCGGAAGGCTTGCAGCAGGTTGCTGAGGATCCACACCAGCAGCACGATAAAGGCCAGGGACAGGCCGAACATTTCGGCATGGCTGTGGCCATACAGCGGCCGGGCGATTTGCAGGTAGATCAGGCCGATCATCGCGGCCATGCCGATTGCGAAGTTGAGCAGGCCATTGAGGCTGATCGTACGTGCGCGGCCGTTGTCGAGGAGGTCGACCAGCGTGTGCCCCATCAACAGCGCCAGGGGCAGCAGGCACGGCATGATATAGGTCGGCAGCTTGCCGTTGCTCAGGCTGAAGAACCCCAGCGGCAATAGCAGCCACAGGGCCAGGAAGGCGATCGCCGGCTGGCGTTTTTCGCGCCAGGTGGTGCGCAGGGTCGAGGGCAGCAGGCCGGCCCAGGGCAGGCAGGACACGGCGATGATCGGCAGGAAAAACCACCACGGGCGTACGTGCTGCGCATCGTCGGCGCTGAAGCGGCGAATGTGTTCATTCCAGAAAAAGAAGCGCCAGAAGTCCGGTTCCTGCAGATGGATCGCCACCACCCAAGGCAAGCACACCAGGACCGCCACGCCCACGGCCAACGGGCCATAGCGCAGCAATTCGCCCAGGCGCCGTTGCCAGAGCATGTAGGGCACGGCAATCAGCACCGGCAACGCCCAAGCGAGGAACCCCTTGGTCATGAAGCCCATCGCGCAGGCCAGGCCCACCACGGCCCAGGCTAGCAGGCGTCCACGGGTGCTGGTGCTGTCGAGGGCAAACCACAGGGCAACCAGGCTGAGGTTGACCCACAGGGTAAATTGCGGATCGAGGTTGGAATACCCGGCTTGCCCGGCCACCAGGCCAAAGCTCAGGTACAGCAGGGCGCAGGTGAAAGACTTGCGCGGGGTGTTCCACAGGCGGCGGGCGATCACATAAGCCAGCAGCACACTCAAGCCGGTGGTCAGGGCCGAGGCGATGCGCACACCGAACAGGTTCTGGCCGAACACGGCCTGGCCCAGGGCGATCAGCCAATAGCCGCCGGCGGGTTTTTCGAAATAGCGAATGCCCATGTAATGCGGCGCGACCCAGTTGCCGCTCAGCAGCATTTCCTGGCTGACCTGGGCGTAGCGGGTTTCGTCCGGGGTCCACAGGCCGTGCAGGCCCAGCGGCAACAGGTAAAAGGCGGCGAAGGCCAATAACAACAACGGCAGGGGTTTGAATCGGATCGTCACAACGTCGCTCCTTGACGTGTACTGGCAAATATTTGCAGTAAGAAAGTAATAGCGAAAAACATCAAAGCGTTCACTGAGTGACAGAAGATATTCATGACGTCCTTAATTAAAAGGCGCAACTAAACATGCCAGAACATGGCTGTCTTTTTGCTGAACATAGAGGGCGGCGGCGGGCAGGAAAGTACTTACAGTTGTTTTAACGCGGCCGGCCAGTCCTGATTATTGACCAGGCCCAAGGTCTTGAATTTGCCGTTGGGCAAGACCTGCACGAACAGCGCGCTGCCGTACTCGGGGAAGGTGGCGTGGGGGAAACCCAGGGTGCTTTCGAAGTCGGCGATGCAGCCGCTGTGGGTGACGAACACCAGGTTGCGCCCCGGGGTCTTGTGGCTGAGCAACTCTTCGCCCATGGCCGCACCGCAGACGGCTTGCTGGCCGGAGGTCAGCTCGTTTTTACCGAACATGAACCGCAGCGTCTGGGCGGTCCGAATGGCCGGGCTGGCGAGCACATCGCTGCCGTCCATGCCCAGTGCCTTGAAGGCCTTGCCGAGGTTTTCGGCTTGTTGGCTGCCTTTGATCGTCAGGCCTTCCACCGGCCCCAGGCAAGCATTCGACGAGCGGTCGCAGCGCTCTTCATGACGCACCAGCACGATCAGGTCACCGTCGCGCCACAGCGGCAGTACCTGGGAGGTCAGCAGGCGGTTGCCCACCCCCAGGTCACGCGGTGACGCCGGCCACAGCAGGCTGGCGGTAAGCAACAGGCTGATCACTACAATCCCCAGCCACAGCGGTTGCAGTCGCTTGATGACGGCCCTGCGCGAGCGTGGTTTGGTCAGGGTCAGGTCAACCACTTCATTCACCTTGGGCACTGTTGGCAGTGTTGTATTAGTTAGCTGACGCAACGTGTTGGCGAATGCCTGCAGTATGACTTGAGGCTGGCACAGGACGGCTGTCTTTTCGCTGAACACGGGGCGGGTAAAAGTTGTCAGGCGTGGCAACTAACAAGTTGCCGATACCTGACGCTTGGCCGGTAATTTAAAGTGCGGTGGGTGGGCAACCGGTGAAATCCATGTGAAAAATTTGCGTGGCCGCCATCACCAGCCGTTATTCTCGATGGCCACCCCTCACACGAGTGTTCCCATGCTGCAGGTGCAAGGTGTTTTCAAAAGCTATGCCACGCCCCAAGGCCCGTTGGCGGTGTTGGCCGGTGTCGACCTGCACCTGGCCGCGCGCAGCAGCCTGGCGCTGATGGGCGAATCCGGCAGCGGCAAGAGCACGCTGCTGCACCTGGTGGCCGGGCTCGATCGGGTGGACGGCGGCAGCATCCAGGTGGGCGAGCAGCGGCTCGACCAACTCGGCGAAGCGCAACTGGCGCATTGGCGACGCACTGAAATCGGCCTGGTGTTCCAGCAGTTCAACCTGATCGGCAGTTTGCGCGTCGACGACAACCTGGCATTCCAGGCGCGCCTGGCGGGGCGCTTCGATGCCCGGTGGCAGGCGCAACTGGTGGAGCGCCTGGGCCTGGGTGACTTGCTCAAGCGTTATCCGGAACAACTCTCGGGTGGCCAACAGCAACGGGTGGCGGTGGGGCGCGCACTGGCTTCGCGCCCGGGGTTGCTGTTGGCCGACGAGCCCACCGGCAACCTCGACGAAGCCACCAGCGACGAAGTCCTGCAACTGTTGCTGGACCTGCTGCGTGACAGCCCCACCAGCCTGTTGATGGTCACCCACAGCCCGCGGATCGCTGCGCGACTGGACCGCCAGGTGGTGTTGCATCGCGGACAGGTGGTGGCGACGTGAGTGTGTTTTATTGGACGGTGCGCGCCTTGCTCAGCCATTGGCGGCGCCATCCGGTGCAGTTCTTCAGCGTGCTCACCGGCTTGTGGCTGGCCACCGCCCTGTTGACCGGCGTGCAGGCCCTCAACAGCCAGGCGCGCGACAGTTATGCGCGCGCCAGCCAGTTGATCGGCGGCGAGCCCCAGGCCAGCCTCAGTACGCCGGACGGCGCGAGTTTCCCGCAGGTGCTGTTTGCCCAATTGCGCCGCGCCGGGTGGCCGGTGTCGCCGGTGGTACAGGGGCGGGTGCAGCTCCAGGGCCACGAGGACATGCGCCTGCAACTGATGGGCATCGACCCGGTGTCACTGCCCGGCAGTGGCGCAGTGGCGGGGCAGCGTCTGAGCCAGGCGCAAATGCTGGCGTTCTTCGATCCGCCGGGGCGTACCTGGATCGCGCCGCAGACCTTGCAGGCCCTGGGGCTGCGCGCCGGTGAGCAGCCGCTCACGCTGAACGGGCAGCGCCTGCCACCGTTGCAAGTCCAGCCGGACATGGCGCCGGGATTGTTGCTTACCGATATCGGCTTCGCCCAGCCGCTCCTGGCGATGCCCGACCGACTGTCACGACTGCTGGTAGGCAAGGCGTTTGCCGCCGGCCATCCCACGCCACCTGCCGAACTGCAACTCAAGCAGGGCGAGGACAACAACCTCGCGCGCCTCACCGAGAGCTTTCACCTGAACCTCGACGCGCTGGGCTTCCTGTCCTTCGTGGTCGGGCTGTTTATCGTGCACGCGGCCATCGGCCTGGCCCTTGAGCAACGGCGCGGGCTGCTGCGCACCCTGCGTGCCTGTGGGGTGAGCGCACGCATGTTGATCCTCGGCCTGGGCGTCGAGCTGGGCGCCTTGTCGTTGCTTGGCGGTGTACTCGGCGTCGCCAGTGGCTACCTGCTCGCGAGCTTGCTGCTGCCGGACGTGGCGGCCAGCCTGCGCGGCCTGTATGGCGCCGAGGTGCCAGGGCAATTGAGCCTGAGCCCAGGGTGGTGGCTGGCGGGACTCGGCTTGAGCCTGCTCGGTGCCTTGCTCGCCGGTGCCAGCAGCCTGTGGCGGGCGGCGCGCCTGCCGTTGCTGGCGCTGGCCAATGCCCAGGCCTGGCACGAGGCCCACGGGCGCTGGTTGCGACGCCAGGGTTGGGTCGCAGGCACGGCCTTGCTGATCGCGGTGCTGGCGCTGTGGCTGGGCAATAGCCTGGCGGCCGGCTTTGTGCTGATGGCCGCGCTGCTGCTCGGCGCCGCCCTGGGTTTGCCGGTACTGCTCAATGCCTTGCTCAAAGCGGTACTCGGACGCAGCCGCTCGGTGCTCGGCCAATGGTTTCTCGCCGACTGTCGCCAGCAATTGCCGGCCTTGAGCCTGGCGCTGATGGCCCTGCTGTTGGCGCTGGCAGCGAATATCGGCGCGGGCTCGATGACCTCGGGTTTTCGTCACACCTTCAATAACTGGCTGGAGCAGCGCCTCACCGCCGAGCTGTACCTCAATCCCCAGACCCCGGTCCAGGCCGAACAACTCAACACTTGGCTCAAGCAACAACCGCTCGTGCAGACCGTGCTGCCGACCTGGCAGGTCGCCGTGCAATTGCAGGGCTGGCCGGCGGATCTGTTTGGCGTGGTCGATGACCCGACCTATCGCCAGCACTGGCCATTGCTGGAGGCGGTGAGTGAGCCGTGGGATCAGTTGCAGCACCACGACACGTTGATGCTCAGCGAGCAATTGGCGCGGCGGCTGGCGATCAAGCTGGGCGACACGCTGAGCATTCCCACGCCGCAGGGCGTGTGGTCACCGACACTGGTGGGGATCTACGCCGATTATGGCAACCCCAAGGGCCACATGCTGGTCAATGCCGCACACCTGCTGGCCCACTGGCCGACCCTATCACCGGCGCGGTTCAACCTGCGGGTGTTGCCGGCGGATGTGGCGCCGTTGGTCCAGGCGGTGCAACGGGCCTTTGCCCTGGAAGACAGCCGCATCGTCGATCAACAGCAGCTCAAGGGCTGGTCGAGCCAGGTGTTCGAGCGCACCTTTGCCGCCACCGCGGCGCTGAACAGCCTCACCCTCGGCGTGGCCGGGGTGGCGCTGTTTATCAGCCTGCTGACCCAGAGTCAAAGCCGACTGGGCCAACTTGCACCGCTGTGGGCGCTGGGCGTGACGCGCCGCCAATTGATGCTGCTGAACCTGGGCCAGACCTGGCTGCTGGCGGTGCTCACGCTGATCCTGGCATTGCCCCTGGGCCTGCTGCTGGCGTGGTGCCTGGATGCGGTAATCAACGTGCAAGCGTTTGGTTGGCGCCTGCCTCTGCAGGTATTTCCTTGGCAACTGGCGCAATTGCTCGGGCTGGCATTGCTCGCCACGTTGCTGGCCTCGGCCTGGCCGTTGTGGCAGTTGTACCGCAGCCGTCCGGCGGACCTGTTGAGGACGTTTGCGCATGAAGATTAAATCCTTGCTGTGGCTGGCGCTGTTACTGGTGAGCGCGTGCGACCAGGCGCCCGCACCACCGGAAAGTTTCGCCGGCCTGGGCAGCGATGCGGCGGACTTCACCCAGGTAGTGCCGGGCAAGGTCTACAGTTTTCCCGAGGACCATGGGCCGCATGCGGGCTTTCGCATTGAATGGTGGTACGTCACCGCCAACCTCAAGGATGCGCAGGGCAACGTGTTTGGCGTGCAATGGACGCTGTTTCGCAACGCCCTCAAGGCCGGGCCGACGCAAACCGGCTGGCAGGACGCGACAGTCTGGCTCGGCCACGCCGCCGTCACCTCAGCCACCCGCCATTACGCCGCCGAACGCTATGCCCGCGGCGGCGTCGGCCAGGCTGGCGCCCAGGCCGTGCCGTTCAACGCCTGGATCGACGAGTGGAACTTCGCCAGCCGCCCCGGTGCCGTGAGCCCCTTGTCCGATATGCAACTCAAGGCGAGCGGTGCGCACTTCGCCTATGACCTGCACCTGACTTCCAGCCGCCCGCTGGTGCTGCAGGGTGATAACGGCTACAGCCGCAAATCCGACCAGGGCCAGGCCTCGTACTACTACAGCCAGCCGTTTTTCAGTGCCAGCGGCAGCGTGAGCATCGACGGCCAGATGTACCAAGTCACGGGCCCGGCGTGGCTGGATCGCGAATGGAGCAGTCAACCCCTGAGCGCGAGCCAGACCGGCTGGGACTGGTTCTCCCTGCACCTGGACCGTGGCGAGCAGTTGATGCTGTTTCGCGTGCGGCAAACCGATGGTGGGTCCTACCTGACCGGCACCTGGATCGACCACGAAGGTCACACGCAAACCCTGCACAACGCCGATATCCAACTGACCCCGTTGGACACCACGACGCTCGACGGGCGCAAGCTGCCTACGCGCTGGTCCCTGAAAATTCCCGGCAAACAGCTCGACATCACCCCTGAGGCCGTCAACCCCAACGCCTGGATGAACCTGAGCATTCCGTACTGGGAAGGACCCGTGCGGTTCGACGGTGGGGTGGGTTACCTGGAAATGACCGGTTATTAAGGTATTTCTGTAGGGGCTGTTTCTTCTTCAGGTAGGCAACTTCCTAAATGCAATTTGACCGCCTTGGGCTTGTGTCCGGGGCGGGGTCGCTTGCTTATATTCCGACGCCATCTTCATTGCATACGGGATGTCGGGCATGGCGCAGGGCTTTATCAACGACCGTACGACGGACTACCCGAGTTTGAAAGTCCGGTTGATGGGCGGCGGTTCGAGCCGCGAGCGCTCTGCGCATTTCGATGTACTGAACCGCCACCTTCGCCCTGGCCTGGTGACTCCGGGGCAGTTGGTGATTGTTCCCGACATCCATAGCGTGAGCTGCTCCGTCGAGGAAGCCTGGTTAATGCGCCATGCCGAAGAGGTCCGTCGCAACCTGGAGCTGAACAACTCGTCCGGCGCCGCGGTGATCAACAACTACGACTTGCTGCAGAGCTTCCTGGCCTACGGCTCGATTGGCATCGGCAGCGCCACATCGGCTTGGGCGCGGCACCTGGATGAAGTGGCGCAGACCCTGGAGGACATCGAGCGGTTGCATCAGCGCTTGAAGGACGGTGCGTTGGAGCGGGATGGCTTTATCAAACAGCGCAAGGCCTTATTCCGGCGCTTGGATCTGCAACTGCAAGGCGCGGCACGGTTCGGCACGGGGTTGCAGGGCAATGAGTCGTTGAAGAAGGTGCTGGGGATTTCGACCAGGAGCTATCTGCATAAAGGCGAGATTGCGGGGTATGCACAGCGCATGCGCGAGATTGCGCAGATGTCGAAGTGGTTGGGTAAAGGGACTTTCATTGGCATCGCGCTGGATGTGGGCGTGACCGGGCTGGAGATCAAGGAGGCGTGTGTGACGGGACGGGAGGCGCAGTGCAGGAGGGCTAAGTATGTGGAGACGGGGAGGTTGGTGGGGGGAGTGGCGGGGGCGGCTGTCGGGGGAAAGTATGGTGCAGCCTTCGCTCTTCGTGCTTGTCACCTATTTTTGGGTATTTCGATGAAGGGCCAAGGTGCGCTTGCGTGCGCAGTTATTGGCGGCGCTGCGGGTGGGCAGGCGGTAGGCTCTGGTCTAGGTGATGAAGGTGCCTTATTGGGTGGAAAGATCCTGAAGGTCAACGGTGATTTGATCTTCGAGCCAGAGGGGGCTTAATCGTGTCGCTTTTTCTTGCCTTCACCATTGTGCATTTTGTTGGGGCGTTTGTCGTTTTGGGGCTGGCGCTGTTTGCCGAATATACAAAACTCGACGAGGTGGAAGGTTATTTCAGTCATAACGAAAGGGTCCGCGCCAATAAGCGATTCTGGAGACGAAACCGATGGATCGACAGGCAATACCGCATGCTGTTGATGTTTGATTTCCTATCTGACTCGGCACGCTATGTGAAAGCAGGTGTTGTGACCGAGGCCGAGCTGGCGTCTATTCCATTAGGACTGAAGCGTTGGGTGTTGTGGCCCTATTACGTTGGCTTTATTTGGGTTATCGCAACAGTCGTTTGGACTGTTTGGCGTAGATGGGCCGACATCCCCATCTGAAAGGGGCTGCATTTTTTTCATAAAAATACTGTACATCCATCCAGCCTTATCCTACATTCCATCCCAGGTGACCGGATGTCACCTGAGCTTCACTTTTTAACTATGGATGGATAAAAAATGAAATCGAAAAAAGCTCTCATGCTGGGCGCGGCCATGGCGGCCACCTGCTTTGTCTCGGCCTTTGCCCTCGCTGAACAATACCCTCACCTGGCTGCGCAAGCGGCGTCTCCCACGGTCAAGCACGGCTTGAAAAGCGCTGTGAAGATCAACGCCAACAAGGCGACGGCTGCCCTCAAGCAGCAACTGCTGGCGGGGGCCCAGCAGAAGAAACCATTGTTTGCCGCCAAGGCGAAAGCCGACTCGGTGGTCGAAGACAACACCGCGCCGGCCAGGGTGACCAAGGTACAAAAAGCCGCGGCCCAGTCGGCGCCCGCCGTACAGGCCGCGCTGGTCCAGGGTTGTGAACAGACGCTGGATATCAACTCTCTCTACACGATCAATGGCGTACAAACCGGCGATCTGCTGTGCTACCACTTCAACCTGCCGCAGAAAGCGCGGATCAACGTTCTGCTGGTCAACCAGACTGCAGGCACCGATATGTCGTTGTCGCTGTTCCAGGACGATGGCCAGGGCAATCCGCTGCCCCTGGGCACTTCCAATAACCCCGGCACCGGCGATGAAAGCCTTGGCGGCGTGGTGCCGGCCGGTGACTACTACTGGTTCATGGAGGCTAACGCGGCGGTCCAGGGGTCGAGCTTTCAGTTCGGGGTTGCGGTCGATACCAACCTCGACGCCTATGAGCCCAATGACACCCCGGACACAGCCTTCCAACTGCCGGACACTCTGAACTACATCAACGGCAATGCCGACAGCCTGGATGACGTCGATTACTTCGATTTCACCGCCGTCCGTGGGCAGAGTGTCGGTATTGCGCTGACGGCCGATGCGGCCAGTGGCAGCACGCGTAACAAGTGGATCCTCGAGCGTTTCGATGGCGGCCAGTGGGTCACCGTGGGTGCCAACGTCGTGTCGACCTCGATCCCCAGCCCGGGCGTCGGTGGCGTAGTCAAGGTGCGTGTGCGGCCGAACCAGCACCCCAATGAGCCGTGGAGCGCGACGGGCAAGTACAACCTGTCGTTTGGTTCCAACCCGCGGGTCAACAGCCCGGATGTGAAGGGCGAGGCGAACGTGTTGCGCATCCCGTATTCGGCTTCCAACGTGGGCTATGGCTACATGACCACCCAAGCCTATCGGGACCTGACCTGGACCATGGGCCTGTCGGACAGCACCGGTGCACCGCTGGTGGGCCTGCACCCGATCGTCTATCTCGACCAGCGGATCGACCCGGCCAACGGCGACATCGTCTACAAGGCGTATTCGGCAGCGACCGACAGCTCGGGGCAAGCCTCTGGCACGATCAATGTGGGCGCGTGCAGCGGTGGTGATTTCCAGACCACCTTTGTCGATTACTCCCAGGGCTACAACAACACCTGGCGTACCGACTTCAACTACGGCGTGTGGCGCATGGAAGTGCTGGAATACCCGGGCATCGGTGTCGGTGGCGAGAATACCCAGTTCGTCAGTTTTGGCCACCTGTGCAAGCAGACCCTGCTGAGCAGCACCAAGAGCTGACATGATTGACCCGTAGTACCCAGGGCATACAGGCCAGGCGCCTGTATGCCCTTTTTGCGTCATGGCGCCAACGCCAGCTTCAACGGCAGGCGCGCCATGCTCGTGCTCTTCAGCGAACCCAGGTACAGCCACTCGCCATACTCCCGGGCGGTGGTGATCGGCGAGTAATTGCCGGTGCTGCCATCCTGCAGGTTGGCGATGACGTTACCGTCGGTGTCCAGCCCCAGCACGAAGGCTTTGCGCTCGATCGGCTTGGGCACCACCATCAGCGCCCGCACCATGACTTTGCGCAGCAGTGGGTAGCCGGCAAAACTGTCCAGCAGTGGGTTGCGCGGCGAGTAAAGTGCCACCCAGAAGCGGTCCTGGCCGTTGAAGCTGAGGTTGTCCGGCAGACCGGGCAGGTTGTCGATAAACAGGTCGTGCTGCCCAGCGCGCTCGCCCTTGAGCCAATAGCGGCTGATGCGATAGGCGCCGGTTTCATTCACCAGTACATAGTTTTCCTCCGGCCCCAGGGCCACGCCGTTGGCGAATTGCAACTGGTCGAGCAATACCTCGGTGTTGCCGTTGCTGAAGTCATAGCGCAGCAGCCGGCCGTCGCCGCCGTGCTCGATCACTGCCTCGCCGTCCTGGCCATAACCCCAGCGGCTTGAAGCATCGCTGAAGTAGGCATAGCGCCCGCTGGCATCCACCGTGACGTCATCGGTAAAGCCAAAGGGCACGCCATTGGCGGCGGTGCTCAGCGACGTCAGTTGGCGATGGGCGTCGAGTGCGAGCAAGCCCTTGATCCCGTCGGCAATGATCAAGCGCCCATCCGGGTGCAGCGCCATGCCCAGCGGGCGCCCGCCGGTATTGGCCAGCACTTCCAGGCTGCGGCTGTCGGGCGAGGTACGGATGATGCGCCCGTCGTGCAGCCCGCTGATCAGCAATCCCTGGGCATCCATCAGCAACGCCTCGGGCCCGTCGATGTCCTGGGCACCGATTTTCTGCACGCCCTTGAGGCGTTGGTTTTCCGCGTAGGCGCCGTCCTGCATGGAGGGCGCCTTGGGCGGTGTCCAGTTCACCGGTTGCACCTTGGTGGGCATCAGCAGCAGAAACGCGATCACGACCAGCAGCAACACAAACAGCAGATGACGCAGTTTTCTGGGACGGGTACTCATGACGATTCCTGGTTGTCGTGGGCGCCGGGCTCCCAGTACAGGGTGCCGAACAGGTAATCCATCAGCGGCATGACGATATTGAAGTTGCGCCCCTGCATCAGCTCGCGGCGGTGATGCAGCGCGTGCAGGCGGTGCATCTGGCGAATCCACGGCAGGCGCGCGAGCGGGTGTTCGACAGGCAAGTGCTCGCAGGCGTGGAACACTTCGTACAGCAAGTAGCCGAGAATCATGCAGCCAGCAAACAGCCCGGCGACGTTGGGACTCAGTTGCTTGAGCAGCCACCAGGCGGGCAGCGTGATTGCCAGGCTGTGCAGCACGATCAGCCAGGCCGGGAACAGGATCACGCGCCAGTCCCTGGGGCTGTCGTAGGTCATGTGCCCGGGGGTGAAGAAACTGTGGTGATCGCCGGTGTGGCGGGCGTAGAACAAGCGGGCGAGGGCGTGTTTGTGGTGGCCGAGGTGACGGTGCACGAGGTAGATGCACAGATTGAAAAACACCAGGGTCAGGGGAACGCTCAGCCACTGGAGCGCGGTGATGTTTTCCGTGGAGGACCAGGCCAGGGTGATGCACAACGCCCCATAACCGAGGACGAAGCTGGCGTGCAGCCAGGGGTTGTAGAGGGGGCTGACGGCCGCGCGGTAACGTGCGCGGAAGGTCTCGGTGGGATGGGGCATGGCGGGCAGCTCAGGGTTTTTTTATTGGAAACTGAGCTTAGTTGGTGCGCGCAAATGTGCGAGTTTTTGCCCCGTGCGCGGGTTAAATCAAGGGGTCCCAGCGTTGCGACCAGTCACTCTCGGCCTTGACCACGTCGCGCAGTAACGCCAGGGCCTGTTGCAGCACTGCCGAGTCGCGCGCCCGCGAATACACCACGAAGGTCGGGAAGTTGAATTCCGGGGCCTTGGGCACGCGCTGCATCACGCCGCTGTCCAGGTAGCTTTGCACCACCCGCGTGCGGAAGTAGCCGGCGCCGCCATTCTCCAGGATGTACTGCAACGCCAGCGGCCCGAGGTTGAAACTCAGCGCGGCACGGGCCCGGTCGGGCAGGGCGGCGTCATGCTGCTGGCGAAAGCCCGGGCCCCAGTCGATGTAGACGTACGGGTCCGGCTTGCTCACCAACTGCACCAGGATGAGTTTTTCTTCCAGCACCTGCTCGACCTGCAGCCCAGGCCAATATTGGGGTTGGAACACCAGCGCGGCATCGAGTACACCGAGTTCGAGTTGGCGCAGCAGGTATTCGCCCTCACGCACTTCGGTGCGCAGCGCATGCCCAGGGATCTGCTCGCGCAGGGCCTGGGCCCAACCGAGCATCAATGGGTTGCACAGGCTCACTTCACCGCCGATATGCAGCACGTTGCGATAGCCATCGGGCAACGGCAGGTCACGCCGCGCGGCTTCCCAGGTTTGCAGCAGTTGGTTGGCGTACACCACAAAGGCCTCGCCGTCGGCGGTCAGGCGCGCACCGGCGCGGTTGCGGATAAACAGCGTGCTGCCCAACTGGCTTTCCAGGCTCTTGACCCGCGCGGTGATGGCGGTCTGGGTAACGTGCAGCTTCTCGGCCGCGGCGGCGAGGCTGCCGCAGCGGGTGATTTCGAGGAAAGTGCGTGCCAGTTCGATGTCCATGAAACCCCCGGGAATGAATGGGCACAGTGTAATGGAATGCGATCAAGACCGGGGGCGGGTGCCCACTACAGCTTCCATAGGGGATTGGCGGTGTCGGCCTGATTTCAATCCCCTGTGTGATCGCAGTAGCCGGCGCGACGAAGCCCAAGTGTGGGAGTTGTCGAGCCCCAGCGAGGCTGCGAAGGCGGCGGCATTGCTGGCATTTTCTGCGCCTGAGACACCGCTTTCGCAGCCTCGCTAAAGCTCGACAACTCCCACAGGGGATTGGCGGTGTGGCCCTTATTTCAATCCCCTGTGGCATCGCAGTAGCCGGCGCGACACAGCCCAGGTGTGGGAGTTGTCGAGCCCTGGCGAGGCTGCGAAGGCGGCGGTATTGCTTGCATTTTCTTCTTCTGAGGCACCGCTTTCGCAGCCTCGCTAAAGCTCGACAACTCCCACAGGGGATTGGCGGTGTCGGCCTGATTTCAATCCCCTGTGGTATCGCAGTAGTTGGCGCGACGCAGCTCAAGTGTGGGAGTTGTCGAGCCTTGGCGAGGTTGCGAAGGCGGCGGCATTGCTGGCATTTTCTGCGCCTGAGACACCGCTTTCGCAGCCTCGCTAAAGCTCGACAACTCCCACAGGGGATTGGCGGTGTCGGCCTGATTTCAATCCCCTGTGTGATCGCAATAGCCGGCGCGACGCAGCTCAAGTGTGGGAGCTGCCGAGCCTTGGCGAGGTTGCGAAGGCGGCGGCATGGGCGATAGAGGGGGTGGCTGACCTGCCACCCCCGAAAGCCACCCAGTTAAGTCGGCTTCAGGTCGGCGTCTGCGGCGCTTGCAAGTGCGGTGTGGGGAACGCTTTGGCGTACACCTGGCAGACCTTCAGCACCTGTTCATCGGCAAACCGCGCGCCCACCACATGCAACCCTACCGGCAGACCATTCGCCGCCAGCCCGCATGGCACCGATGCCGCCGGTTGCTGGGTCAGGTTGAACGGGTAGGTAAACGGCGTCCACTCCATCCATGCCTGCATCCCGGAAGCCGGCGGCACGTTGTGCCCGGCGTCGAACGCGGTGATCGGCAGCATCGGCGACACCAGTATGTCGTAATGCTCATGGAACGCGGCCATCTTCGCCACCAGCGCCGCGCGGGCTTCGAGGGCGTCGTTGAAGTCGCCAAGACTGAGCTGTTCACCGCGTTGTGCGATGCGCAACAGACCGGGGTCCAGCAGCTGTTTTTGCGCATCACTCATGGCGCCGGTCAGGCGTGCGGCACCGGCGGCCCACAGGGTATTGAACACTTCCAGTGGGTCGCTGAAGCCTGGATCGATCTGCTCGACATGGGCGCCCAATTGCACCAATCCCTCGACTGCCTGGGCCACGACCTTGGCAACCTGCGGATCGACCTTCACATAGCCAAACGTCGGGCTATAGGCCACGCGCAACCCTTTGAGGTCCGCAGCGCCCGTCAACCAGGGCGTCGTCCGCGGCGCGCCGATCAGGCCGTCCCGCGCGTCTGGCTGGGCGATGGTCTGCAGCATCAACACGCTGTCTTCCACGGTGCGGGTCATCGGCCCCAGGTGCGACAGAATCGTCATGGAACTGGCCGGCCACTGCGGCACATAACCGAACGTCGGCTTGATCCCGAAAGTGCCGGTAAACGCGCACGGAATCCGGATCGAGCCGCCGGCATCGCTGCCCTGGTGCAATACGCCGAGGTTCAACGCCGCCGCTGCACCGGCGCCGCCGGACGAACCGCCCGCCGTGGTGCGTGTGTCCCACGGGTTGCGCGTGATGCCGTACAGCGGGTTGTCGGTCACGCCTTTCCAGCCGAACTCCGGGGTGGTGGTCTTGCCCAGCAGCACGGCGCCGGCCTTGCGCATCAAGGCTGAGAACGGCGCGTCGACGTCCCACGGCCCTTCGGCGGATGAGGTGCGCGAGCCCTTGCGGGTGGGCATGCCGATTGTCAGCGTGAGGTCCTTGATCGACGCCGGTACACCGTCCAGCGCGCCGCAGGGCTGGCCCTTGAACCAACGCTGTTCCGAGGCTCGCGCAGCCTGCAGCGCGCCTTCGGGGTCGACGTGGCAGTAGGCGTTCACCACCGGGTTGTAGCGTTCGATACGCAGCAGGGCGTCCTCGGTGACGTCCACCGGTGACAAGGTCTTGTCGCGAAAATGCTGCAGCAGTTGCACCGCCGTCAGTTGGCCCATCTCACTCATGCCCGGTCCCCCTGTGCCGCATTGACCATGGCGCGCAACAGCACCGCGCAGCCTGCCGCGAGGTCATCCGGCGCGGCGTTTTCGATTTCGTTGTGGCTGATGCCGCCTTCGCACGGCACGAAAATCATCCCGGCCGGGCCGAGTTCGGCGACGAAAATCGCGTCATGCCCGGCACCGCTGACGATGTCCATATGGCTCAAACCCAGCGCGCCTGCCGCGTCGCGCACGGCGTTGACGCACGCCGGGGCGAAGTCCAGGGGCGGGAAGTCGGCGGTCGGCGTCAGCTCGAACGTCAACCCATGCCGGGCCGCGCTGGCTTCGATCACGCTGCGCACTTCATCGACCATCGCTTGCAGCTTGTCCGCATGCAGGTGGCGCAAGTCGAGGGTCATGTGCACCTGGCCGGGAATCACATTGCGCGAGCCGGGGTGCAGGCTCAGGCAGCCGACGGTGCCACAGGCGTGAGGTTGCTGCTGGTAAGCGATGCGGTTGACCGCGCTGACCACCTCGGCGGCGCCGACCAGGGCGTCCTTGCGCAGGTGCATCGGCGTCGGGCCGGCGTGGGCTTCGACGCCGGTGAGGGTCAGGTCGAACCACTTCTGGCCCAGGCAACCCATCACCACGCCAATCGTGGTGGCCTGGTCTTCCAGCACCGGGCCCTGTTCGATATGCGCCTCGAAATACGCCCCCACGGGATGGCCGAGCACCGCACGGGAACCGGCATAGCCGATGCGCTGCAGCTCGGCGCCCACCGACAGGCCCTGGTCGTCGAGCTTGTCGAGCGTGTCCTGCAGGTCGAATTTCCCGGCAAACACCCCGGAGCCCATCATGCAGGGCGGAAAGCGCGAGCCTTCCTCGTTGGTCCAGACCACCACCTCGATCGGCGCCTGGGTTTCGATGTTGAGATCATTGAGGGTGCGGATCACTTCCAGCCCGGCCATCACCCCGTAGCAGCCGTCGAACTTGCCACCGGTAGGCTGGGTGTCGATATGGCTGCCAGTCATCACCGGCGCCAGGGCCGGGTTGCGCCCAGGGCGACGCGCAAAAATATTGCCGATGGCGTCGACACTCACGCTGCACCCGGCGGCCTCGCACCACTGCACAAACAAGTCGCGGGCCTGGCGATCGAGGTCGGTGAGGGCCAGGCGGCACACGCCGCCCTTGACCGTAGCGCCGAGTTGGGCGAGGTCCATCAGCGATTGCCACAGACGGTCGCGATTGATCAGTGGGGCATTGCTCTGGAGCGGTTGCGCAAAGCTATTCATCAGTGTTCTCCGGTCAGGCGCTCAGGGCCAGGTAGCGGTTCTTGATGGTCGGGTCGGCGCGGAAGGCGGCGGCGCTGCCCTCGTAGACCACGCGGCCCTGTTCGAGCACGTAATGGCGGTCGGCGAGCTTGTCGCAGACCATCAGGTTCTGTTCCACCAGCAGCACGGGGAGGCCGTCGTCCTTGACCTTGCGCAGGATCTTCACCAGCTCGTCGACGATCACCGGGGCGAGGCCTTCGGTGGGTTCGTCGAGGATCAGCAGCTTGGGATCGTTGAGCAGGGCGCGGGCGATGGCGAGCATCTGCTGCTCGCCGCCGGACAGCGCGTGGCCGGCGTTTTTGCGCCGCTCCTTGAGGCGCGGGAACATGCCGTAGACGTCTTCCAGCTGCCAGCGGCTGGTCTTGCGCGCGGCGATGCGCAGGTTTTCCTCGACGGTGAGCAGGCGGAAAATCCCGCGGTTCTCCGGCACCAGCGCCAAGCCCTGGCGCGCGATTTCAAAGATCTTCTGGCCCACCAGTGCCTGGCCATTGAAGTGAATCTGGCCCTGGCGCGGGCAGATGATCCCGAGAATGCTGCGCAGCGTGGTGGTCTTGCCGGCGCCGTTGCGCCCCAGCAGCGTCACCAGCTCGCCGGGGTTGACGGTCAGCGACACGCCTTCGAGCACGTGGCTCTTGTCGTAGTAGGAATGGATATTGTCGACGATCAGCATCAGGCAGCCTCCCCAAGATAAGCCGTGCGCACACGTTCATCGGCCCGCACGAATTCCGGCGTGCCTTCCACCAGGATCTGCCCGTGGCTCATCACCGTGATGCGTTGGCTGATCGACATGACAATGCTCATGTTGTGTTCGATCAGCAGCACCGTGTGGTCGCGGCCGAGGTCGCTGATCAGCTGGGTCATGATCGGAATGTCATCGATGCCCATGCCCGAGGTGGGCTCGTCGAGCATCAACAGTTTCGGTTTCGAGCAGATCGACATGCCCACCTCCAGCACGCGTTGCTGGCCGTGGGAAAGCTCGCCGGCCAAGGTGTCGGCACGCGCGCTGAGCTGCAGGCGTTCGAGCACCTGGTCGGCCATCTCCAGGTGTTCGCGCTTGCTGTCGACCCGGCGCCAGAAGTTCAGCGCGCGGGCACCGTCGCGGCCTTGGGCGGCCAGGCGCAGGTTCTCGCGCACGCTGAGGTTCTGGAACAGGCTGGTGAGTTGGAACGAGCGCGCCATGCCCAGGCCTACGCGGCCGTGGGCGGGCTTGCGCATCAGGTTCTTACCG
The DNA here is from genome assembly GCF_029959745.1 of Pseudomonas sp. PS01298. NCBI lineage: Bacteria > Pseudomonadati > Pseudomonadota > Gammaproteobacteria > Pseudomonadales > Pseudomonadaceae > Pseudomonas > Pseudomonas sp. PS01298. Next base: position 58,518 of record NZ_JASCPP010000024.1, read on the forward strand.
TCGAAATGGATCGCCCCGGCAGTGGCCTGGCGCTCACCGGTCAGGCAATGAAACAAGCTGGTCTTGCCCGCGCCATTGGGGCCGATGATGGTGTGGATGGTGCCGGCTTCGACCTTGAGGTTCACGCCATTCACCGCATGGAACGCGCCGTAGGCCAGTTCCAGGTCTTTGGTTTCCAGCAGGATGCTCATAGCACTTCCTCCTTGGTGATCACAGCGGCCTTGCGCGGGCCTCGCACCTTCTCGAACAGCGACGCCAGGCCTCCCCACAACCCACCGCGCATGAAGATCACCACCAGGATCAGGATCACCCCCAGCAACATCAGCCAGCGCGGCCACAGGTCGGAGAGAAAATCCCCCAGCAGCACGATGGAACCGGCCCCCAGCAATGAGCCGAACAGCGAGCCGGTGCCGCCGACGATGGTCATGATCAGGATGTTCTCGGACATCGCCAGGTCGATATTCGACAGCGGCACGAAGTGCAGCAGCATCGCGTACAGCGCGCCGGCGATGCCGGTGACCGCGCCGGACAGCACGAACACCAGGATCTTGAAGTGGCGGGTGTCGTAGCCGATGGCCGAGGCGCGGGTTTCGTTTTCGCGGATCGCCATCAGCGTGCTGCCGAATGGCGAAGCGATCACTCGGCGTGCGCCGATGAAGATCAGCAGGAACAGCACTGCGACAAACCCATAGAACGCACGGGCGTCGGCCAGCGACAGCAGCACGGTGTCGCCGAGGCGGATTTCCGGGCGCGGCACGCTGAGCAGGCCGTTGTCGCCACCGGTCCAGTCGCTCAAGGTGTAGGCCACGAAGTAGGCCATCTGGCTGAACGCCAAGGTCAGCATCACGAAGTAGATGCCAGTGCGCCGGATCGCCAGGGCGCCCACCAGCAAGGCCAGGAAGCCACCGGCCACGGCAGCGCCGAGCAACGCGGTGAACAGGCCCAGTTGCAGATGAATCATCAGCAGCGCCGCGCAATAGGCGCCGGCGCCGAAGAAGATGCCTTGGCCAAACGACAGCAGCCCGGTGTAGCCGAGCAACAGGTTGCAGGCGAGGGCGGCCATGGCAAAGATCAGGATCTCGGTGGCCAGGGTCGCCGAGGGCAGCACCAAGGGCAGGCCGATCAGCACCGCGAGTACCCACAGCAACATGGCTTTGGATTGGGTCTTGGCAAACGGCAGCGGATTTTTCTCGCTCATCTCAGGCTCTCCCGAACAGGCCGTAAGGGCGTACCAGAATCACCACGGCCATTGCGCCGTAGATCATCAGGCTCGCGCCTTGGGGCCAGAGTGTGGTCATCAGGCTCTGCACCACGCCCACCAGCAAACCGCCGACCAGCGCACCGCTGAACGAGCCCATGCCGCCGATCACCACGACCACGAAGGCCACGCCGAGGATCTCCGGGCCGACAAAGGGCTGCGCGCCGCGCAACGGCGCAAACAGCACGCCGGCGACACCGGCCAGGGCCACGCCGAGGGCGAAGGTCATGGAAAACAGGCGGAAGATATTCGTGCCCAGCAGCGACACGGTTTCGGTGCTTTCACTGCCGGCGCGCACCAGTGCGCCGAAGCGCGTGCGTTCCAGCAGCAGCCACAGGCCCAGGCCGACCAGCCCGGAAAACACGATGAGGAACAGGCGGTAGTAGGGGTAGACGAAGTCGCCGACCACCAGCACCCCGCGCAGCAGTTCCGGCACGGCGACGCTCTTGCCCACCGGGCCCCAGATCATCACGCTGGCTTCCTGGATGATCAGTGCGATCCCCAGGGTGACGAGGATCTGGAACATGTGTGGCAGGTGGTAAATCCGTTGGATCAACAGGCGCTCGATCACCCACGCCAACGCAGCCACCACCAGCGGCGCGATCAGCAGGGCCAGCCAGAAGTTGCCGGTGAGGCTCACGGCGGTGTAGCAGATGTAGGCGCCCAGCAGGAAGAACGCACCGTGGGCGAAGTTGACGAAGTTGAGCAGGCCGAAAATGATCGTCAGCCCGACCGCGATCAGGAAGTAGATCATCCCCAATCCCAGGCCGTTGAGTATCTGGAACAGATAAAGATTAAGCATGCAGAAACCCTCGGACAGGCGGCCGCGAACGCGGCCCTGTCGTGTTTAGCGAGTCAGCGGGTCAGGCGAGCGTGCAGCCCGTAGCATCCACCGGCGGGAAGGACTGGCCGGCGCTGAGCACCTTGGCCAGGTCGTCCTTGTCGGCCATGTCGCCGGCGGCCTTGCCGATCAGCAGGTAGTAGTCCTTGATCACCTGGTGGTCGCCGGCGCGGATCGATTCCTTGCCGGTCGGGCCTTCGTAGCTCAGGCCCTGCATGGCCTTGGCCACGGTCGGCCCGTCGAAGCTGCCGGTGGCGATGATGGTTTCGAGCATGACCTTGGTGCTGATGTAGTCAGCGGCCAGCGGGTAGGTGGGGTTGATGCCGTACTTGGCCTGGGTCAGCTTGACCAGCTCGCGGTTGAGCGGGGTGTCGACCTGGTGCCAGTACTGCGCGCCGAGGTACACGCCTTCGAGCACATCGCTGCCCAGTTCCTGGAATTGATCGAGACCAGCGGACCACACCAGCAGCACTTTCATCCGCTCCTTGATGCCGAAGTTCACCGCCTGGCGCAGGGTGTTGGACGACTGGCTGCCGAAATTCAGCAGCACCAGCACGTCGGGCTTGGTGGAGATGGCGTTGGTCAGGTAGCCGGAGAATTCCTGTTCCTGCAACGAGTGATAGCTGTTGCCCACGTGCTCCAGGCCGTGTTCCTTGAGGACATTTTTGGCGCCTTCGAGCAGGGCTTCACCGAACACGTATTGCGGGGTGATGGTGTACCAGCGCTTGGCTTCCGGCAGCAGCTTGATCAGCGGCACCATGGTTTCGCGGATCGCGCCGTAGGTCGGCACCGACCAGCGGAACGTCGCCTTGTTGCAGTCCTTGCCGGTGACTTCGTCGGCACCCACCGGGGTCATGAACACGCCGCCGACCTTGTCCACTTCCTTGGCCACGGCCAGCGCCGAGGACGACAGCGTGCACCCCTGGAAGAACCGCGCGCCGTCCTGCTGGATGGCTTCCTGGACCTTGCGCACCGCCTTGCCGGCGTTGCCTTCGGTGTCGATCACCTTGTAGTTCAGCGGGCGACCGAGCACTTCGGGATGCTGTTCCACCGCCAGCCGCGAACCCATGTCGGCAAACTTGCCATAGCTGGCAAAGGCGCCGGACATGGACTTGAGGCCGTAAAAGGTAAAGGGCTCGGCGGCGAATGCCGAACGCACGCTCAGCGGAAGGCTGAGGGCGGCGGCGGCGGTGAGACTGGCTTTCAACAACGTACGACGCTGCATGGGGTGACTCCCTGGTTTAGTTATTGGCAGGAGTAGCAATGGCGATACGGTGGAGCAGGGCCTGTGGGCAGGCCTTTTTATTGAGGCGAAACGCGGTCAGGAAATGTGCGGGCGGGCTTGCTCGCGAATACGGTGCATCAGTCTCCGGATGCTTTGCTGACCCACAGCATTCGCGAGCA
>NZ_JASCPP010000250.1:0-402 GCF_029959745.1 Pseudomonas sp. PS01298
GCGTTGGGCTGCGCAGCAGCCCCCAAACCTGACTGGAGTTTTTCCCAGACAAACTGCGGCGGTCTTATTGGGCTGCTGCGCAGCCCAACGCAGGGCAAGCCTGCTCACCACGGGGGGAAGGCTGCCAGGTGGAGTGCACCTGTCACGGTGGGTGAACCTGACACTGTGGGTTTGCCCATCAAAGCGAGTGCACCTGACACAGTGACTTATCTGTCGCAGCGGGTAGTTGGGGATGCTGTGGCAATCAGGTTTGTCATGTTGAGCAGGTTGTTGTGGTGTACAGGATTGTTGTGGTGAGCAGGCTTGCCCTGCGTTGGGCTGCGCAGCAGCCCCCAAACCTGACTGGAGTTTTTCCCAGACAAACTGCGGCGGTCTTATTGGGGCTGCTTCGCAGCCCAACGC
>NZ_JASCPP010000251.1:0-402 GCF_029959745.1 Pseudomonas sp. PS01298
GCCCTGCGTTGGGCTGCGCAGCAGCCCCCAAACCTGACTGGAGTTTTTCCCAGATAAACTGTGGCGGCCTTATTGGGGCTGCTGCGCAGCCCAACGCAGGGCAAGCCTGCTCACCACGGGGGGAAGGCTGCCAGATGGAGCACACCTGTGACGGCGGGGGAACCTGACACTGTAGGTTTGCCTATCACAGCGAGTGCACCTGACACAGTGACTTATCTGTCGCAGCGGGCAGTTGGGGGGTGTGACAAGCACGGTGTTATGGCAATCAAGTTTGTGATGTGGAGCAGGTTCGTTGTGGTGAGCAGGCTTGCCCTACGTTGGGCTGCGCAGCAGCCCCCAACCCTGACTGGAGTTTTTCCCAGACAAACTGCGGCGGCCTTATTGGGGCTGCTGCGCAGCCCA
>NZ_JASCPP010000252.1:0-401 GCF_029959745.1 Pseudomonas sp. PS01298
CCCCAAACCTGACTGGAGTTTTTCCCAGACAAACCGCGACGGCCTTATTGGGGCTGCTTCGCAGCCCAACGCAGGGCAAGCCTGCTCACCACAGGGGGAAACCTGCCAGAGTGGGTGCACCTGCCACTGCGGGTGAAGCTGACACTGTGGGCTTGCCTATCACAGCGAGTGCACCTGACACAGTGGCTTATCTGTCGCAGCGGGCAGCTTAATGTACCGCCTGGTGATGGGCAGTTGGGTAAGTTGTGACAAGCACGGTGTTATGGCAATCAAGTTTTGTGATGTTGAGCAGGCTTATTGTGGTGAGCAGGCTTGCCCTGCGTTGGGCTGCGCAGCAGCCCCCAAACCTGACTGGAGTTTTTCCCAGATAAACTGTGGCGGCCTTATTGGGGCTGCTGCGC
>NZ_JASCPP010000253.1:0-397 GCF_029959745.1 Pseudomonas sp. PS01298
CGCCCCCGGCCCCCCCCCGGCGAGCCCGCGAAAGCGGTGCGTCAGGCACTAAATTCATTGGCAATGCCGCCGCCTTCGCGGCCTCGCTGGGGCTCGACGGCTCCCACATTTGGTCTGCGGGGCGGCGGATTGCCGGTGCGACTCAGGGCTGCTTGCGACAGGCCGGTATTGAGGCCAACACCGCCGATCCCTTGTGGGAGCCGGCTCGTACAGATTTCTGCTCTTGATCTAACCACTCAGGCCGGCTGTCAGGCCGCCGTGCTGTTGCTTTTGATCTTGATCTTGATCTAGGCGCCCCATTAAACACGCTGGCCGGAATTCGATATTGATTTGGGGGGTAAACCGGCAGGGATGCCGGTTTAGCCGCCCCGCGCCATGGATGGCGCGTGGCGGCGGC
>NZ_JASCPP010000254.1:0-392 GCF_029959745.1 Pseudomonas sp. PS01298
CAGCACCATGCTGGCAGCCTTGAGTTTGAACTCACTTGAATAAGATTTACGCATATCCAAACACCTCAGATTTGGACGCCATCATAGCGCCCGATTGAGGTGTCCAAAATCATTAGGCCAGTTCACTGCGCAGCCCAACGCAGGGCAAGCCTGCTCACCACAGGGGAGGAGGCTGCCAGGTGGAGTGCACCTGTCACGGTGGGTGAACCTGACACTGTGGGTTTGCCCATCAAAGCGAGTGCACCTGACACAGTGACTTATCTGTCGCAGCGGGTAATTGGGGGGTGACAAGCACGGTGTTATGGCAATCAAGTTTGTGATGTTGAGCAGGCTTATTGTGGTGAGCAGGCTTGCCCTGCGTTGGGCTGCGCACCAGCCCCCAAACCAGACAG
>NZ_JASCPP010000255.1:0-392 GCF_029959745.1 Pseudomonas sp. PS01298
GAGTTTTTCCCCGACAAACTGCGGCGGTCTTATTGGGGCTGCTGCGCAGCCCAACGCAGGGCAAGCCTGCTCACCACAGGGGGAAGGCTGCCAGGTGGAGTACACCTGTGACGGCGGGTGAACCTGACACTGTGGGCTTGCCTATCACAGCGAGTGCACCTGACACAGTAGCTTATCTGTCGCAGCGGGTAATTGGGGGGTGACAAGCACGGTGTTATGGCAATCAAGTTTGTGATGTTGAGCAGGCTTGTTGTGGTGAACAGGTTCGTTGTGGTGAGCAGGCTTGCCCTGCGTTGGGCTGCGCAGCAGCCCCCAAACCTGACTGGAGTTTTTCCCAGACAAACCGCGACGGCCTTATTGGGGCTGCTTCGCAGCCCAACGCAGGGCAAGCC
>NZ_JASCPP010000256.1:0-379 GCF_029959745.1 Pseudomonas sp. PS01298
GCGTTGGGCTGCGCAGCAGCCCCAATCAAGTCAGCGCAGTTTTTCAGAGACTCCGAGGTGAAGGGTTTTGGGGCTGCTTCGCAGCCCAACGCGGGGCAAGCCCGCTCACCACATCAAGCATGCTAGCCACAACAAGCCTGCTCAGCCCATCAAGCCTGCTAGCCACAACAAGCCGGCTCACCACAAAATTGATGGGGGTGATGAAAGGGTAAAAGCAGGGGAGCGTGGTAGCTGTTGGGCTGGGGTGAGCGCGCTTATTGCGCAGGCTTCTTGTGGCGAGCGGGCTTGCCCCGCGTTGGGCTGCGCAGCAGCCCCAATCAGGTCACCGCAGTTTTTCAGAGACTCCGAGGTGGAGGGTTTTGGGGCTGCTGCGCAGCCC
>NZ_JASCPP010000257.1:0-377 GCF_029959745.1 Pseudomonas sp. PS01298
ACTCAAGGCTGCTTGGGGTGGGCCCGTATCGAGGCCAACACCGCCGATCCCCTGTGGGAGCCGTCGAGCCCTGGCGAGGCCGCGAAAGCGGTGTGTCAGGCACGAAATTCATCGGCAATGCCGCCGTCTTCGCGGCCTCGCTGGCGCTCGACGGCTCCCACATTTGATCTTTGGGGCGGCGGATTATTGGGGTGTGACTCAAGGCTGCTTGGGGTAGGCCGGTATCGAGGCCAACCCCGCCGATTCCCTGTGGGAGCCGTCGAGCCCTGGCGAGGCCGCGAAGGCGGTGGGTCAGGCACTAAATTCATTGGCAATGCCGCCGCCTTCGTGGCCTCGCAGGGGCGACCCCCCGACCCCGATATTTTGGTTTGGGGGGG
>NZ_JASCPP010000258.1:0-373 GCF_029959745.1 Pseudomonas sp. PS01298
CGGCATGGCAGCTCACACATGGCTATTTGTGAGCACCTTAGCGCATTCTGAAGCGGCTGGCCCAATGGTGAGCTTGTGGAGAGCGGGGGGGTATGGGGGGAGCATGGGTTCATGGGGTAAAGATGGCTCCATGGGGTGGACTGGCTTCATGTGGTGAACTGGGGGCAAGGGGTAAAGATGGCTTCATGTGGTGAACGGGTGTCATGTGGTGAGCATGGCTTCATGTGTTAAAGATGGCTTAATGTGGTGAGCAGGCTTGTTGTGGTGAGCGGGCTTGCCCCGCGTTGGGCTGCGAAGCAGCCCCAATAGTCTCACCGCGGTTTTCCAGATATTCCGGGGTGGATGGTTTTGGGGCCGCTTCGCAGCCCAACGC
>NZ_JASCPP010000259.1:0-353 GCF_029959745.1 Pseudomonas sp. PS01298
CAGCAGCCCCAATCAGGTCACCGTAGTTTTTCAGAGACTCCGAGGTGGAGGGTTTTGGGGCTGCTTCGCAGCCCAACGCGGGGCAAGCCCGCTCGCCACATGAAGCATGCTAGCCACAACAAGCCGGCTCAGCCCATCAAGCCGGCTCACCACAAAATTGATGGGGGTGATGAAAGGGTAAAAGCAGGGGAGCGTGGTAGCTGTTGGGCTGGGGTGAGCGCGCTTATTGCGCAGGCACCTTGTGGCGAGCGGGCTTGCCCCGCGTTGGGCTGCGCAGCAGCCCCAATCAAGTCAGCGCAGTTTTTCAGAGACTCCGAGGTGAAGGGTTTTGGGGCTGCTTCGCAGCCCAACGC